>CANCDA010000164.1 GCA_947374705.1 Comamonadaceae bacterium
ACGCCCGAGGGCGCTGCGCTGTTCCCCAATGCCGTGCTGCGCATCGCCCAGCAAGATGTGGACTACTGGCTCAACCCCGAAGTCGAAGCCGCCGCCCCAGCCGCACAAAAAGGCCGCTTCATGCCCGCCAAGCGCGCCAAAGCCGCCTACGGCGAGCGCTTAAAACCCTTCAAGCAAGGCGAAGAACTCACGCTCGGCATTACCTCGGTGGCCGCCGTGGGCCACACCCCTGGCCATAGCTGCTTCATGGTGCAATCCGGCACGGCCAAGATGCTGGCCATTGGGGACTTGATCCACGTTGCACCGGTGCAGTTTGCCAACCCCGAGGTCACCATTGCCTTTGACTGGGAGCCACCCAAAGCCAGCGGCACGCGCATGAATATTTTTGACATGGCGGCTAAAGACAATATCCTCGTCGCAGCGGTGCACTTGCCTTTTCCAGGGCTGGGAACGCTGAAGAAAGAAGGCAAGTCCTACACCTACACGCCAATGTCTTGGCGTCTGTTTTAAATGATCAAGCCAGCACTAGGTCTGATCGCCGCGCTGCTCATGGGCGCTGCGTTGGCGCAGACCGATCCCTTTGCACCCGCAGTCACGGCGCGTCTGGCGCAGGCCACGATGCGCGAGTATCTGGAGCTGTTGTCGATCCCGAACGACGCCATCGTGCCCGTCGATATTCAAAAGAACACCGACTGGCTTGAACGCGCATTTCAAAAACGCGGCTTCATCACGCGCCAGTTGGCCAATAACGGTAAACCCATGCTGTACGCCGAGTGGCCGAAGAAGATGGCCGGGGCGAAGACGGTGCTGTACTACATGCACCTGGATGGCCAGCCGGTGGTGCCTGCCGAGTGGTCGCAGCCCAACCCGTGGCAGCCCGTGGTCAAGCAGCGAGATGCGGCGGGCCAGTGGCACATCACGGCCACCGAGAAGTTGTTTGCCGAGCCGCTCGACCCCGAGCTGCGTGTGTTCGCCCGTGCCGCCTCAGACGACAAGGGGCCGATCATGATGTTCCTCGCCGCCTTTGATGGGCTCAAGGCTGCGGGCCTTGACCCGGCGATCAACGTCAAGGTGCTGCTGGACAGCGAAGAAGAAAAAGGCTCACCTTCCATCCCCACCGTGGTTAAGGCCAATAAGGCCTTGCTCCAAACCGACGCGATCGTGATCCACGATGGCCCGCGCCATGCGAGCGAGCGGCCGACGTTGATCTTTGGCAACCGAGGCGCGGCGCGCGTCACGCTCACCGTGTTCGGCCCGCGTGCCCCGCTGCACAGCGGCCACTACGGCAACTACGTGCCCAACCCGGCGATGCGCCTGGCCGCGCTGCTGGCTTCCATGAAGGACGATGATGGCCGCGTCACCGTGGCCGGTTATTACGAGCGCATCCGGCTCTCGCAGGCTGAAAAAAGCATCCTTGCAGCAACCGGTGACGATGAGGCCGCGATCCGCAAGCGCGTGGGCATTGCGCGTGCTGAACGCGTGGGTGCCACCTTGCAGGAATCCATCCAGTACCCCTCGCTCAATGTGCGCGGCATGGCGGCTGCGTCTATTGGCGACAAGGCGTCCAACATCGTGCCGGACAAGGCCATTGCCGAGTTCGATCTGCGCACCACGCCTGAAGCGCCGCCCGAGTATTTGTTTGGCTTGATTGAGGCGCACGTCAAGAAGCAGGGCTATACCCTGATCAAGGCCGAGCCTACCGACGCTGAGCGTGCAACACATGACAAGCTCGCCCTGCTCACCATGGCCTCAGGCGGTCGCGCCATGCGCACACCGCTGGATGCGCCGCTGGGTCAATGGGCCTATGGCGTGCTCAAACGCGATGCGCCAGCGGGTGTAGAGCCGGTGCGCATCCGCATGATGGGCGGCAGCGTGCCGACGGATCGACTGGTGGAGGTGCTCGAAGCGCCCTTTGTGATCCTGCCGCTGGTTAACGGTGACAACAACCAGCATACTTTCGATGAAAACATGCGCATCGGCCACTACGTGGACGGCATTCGCACGATTCTGGGCTTGCTGCGCGCGCCGTTGGGGCCGTAGCGAAACAAGGCTTCAAAAAGAGCCCGAGCCGTTTGAGGTTCGGGCTCTTTTTTGGGTGGTCAATTAAATATAAGTACTTATTACATTAAATGTAATGTATGCTTCAATAATGTTTTCAATCCTGATTCTCACCTTGCCGACTCAACCCAATGCCATTCGGGTACGCGTGTGGCGCTCGCTCAAGGCACTGGGCTGCGGCGCATTGCGTGACGGGGCCTACCTCTTGCCAGCAGAGCACGGCGCGTTGTTTGACCCCTTGGTTGACGAGGTGCAATCGCACGGTGGTACTGCCAGCGTGCTTGACCTATCACCGCGCACACCAAACCAGCGCGACGAGATGGTGGCGCTCTTTGACCGCAGCGAAGCCTACGCGCAGTGGCAAAGCAGTGTTGCGCAACTGAAGTCTGAGCTGGAGTCACTGGGCGAGACAGAGGCCCGACGCCGTGGGCGCAGCGTGGCCGAGTCATTGCAAAACTTGCTGCGCATTGACTACTTCCCTGGGGCGGCGCCAGCCCAGGCCCAAGCCGCGCTGGAGGGCCTGCGTCAGGACTTGGATGCACGCTTCTCTCATGGTGAGCCAAGAGCGGTGGCAAACCATGGCATAGAGCGGCTTGATGCGGGCAAGTTTCAGGGCAAACGTTGGGCTACACGTGCTCGGCCTTGGGTGGATCGCTTAGCCTGCGCCTGGTTGATTCGGCGCTTCATTGATCCTTCGGCGACTTTTTTGTGGCTCAAAGAACCATCGACAGCCAACCCCGCCCCGCGTGGGACGCTGGGTTTTGACTATGACGGAGCGCGATTCACGCACGTGGGCGTGTTGGTCACCTTTGAGGTGTTGTTGGCCAGTTTTGGTTTGGATGGCCAAGCGCCGTTGCAGCGCATGGCCAAGGTGATCCGCTACCTCGACGCGGGTGGTATTCCGGCCCCTGAAGCCGCAGGCCTTGAGACGGTGTTGTCTGGGCTGCGAGAAATTCATAACGACGATGACGCCTTGGTTGCTGCGGCATCCGCCGTGTTTGACGCGATGCACGCTGCACCACGAAGCGGCGAAGCCAGCCTGTCGTGAAGAGCGTCTCTTTGATTTACCCACCCACTTGAAGGAGCTGGTCACCATGGAATGGATCTACCCCGTTATCACCGTCTTTGTCGGCTATCTCGTGCTTGGGATTACCGGTTTCGGTTCTGCACTCGTCATCGTGCCTTTGTTGGCTTGGCGTTGGCCTTTGCCTGAGGTGGTGGCCTTGACGCTGCTGATGGACGTGCCAGCATCGGCCTTGCTGGGCGGTTTGAATTTCAAGCAGGTCAATGTGGCCGAATTGCGCCGCCTGCTGCCCGGTTTATTGGCCGGCATGGCTGCCGGGCTTTGGCTGGTCGGCACGCTTGAGCCCCATTGGCCCTTGCTGTTGCTGGGCCTGTTCATTGCCCTCGCAGGCTTGAACGCCTTGCGCACCAGCAAGGCCGCGCGTGCGCCCTGGTCGGCGCACGGCGCTCATATGGCAGGCCTGCTGGCTGGCGTGGTTCAGATGATGTTTGGCACGGCAGGGCCCGTGGTGCTGGGCTGGTTGCAGCGGCGCGTGGACAGCGTTCATGTGCTGCGCGCCACCACGCCCGCAGTGATGATGATTGCCGCCAGTGGCGTGCTCCTGTTCATGGCATGGGGCGGTCGGCTCTCCAACCCTGATCTGTGGCAACGCTGGCTTGTGTTGATCGGGGTTGCGCTGCTGGCTGTGAGCTTGGGGCATCGCTTGTCACGCCATGTGCCCGTGCTCGCCCTCAAGCGCATCATCTGCATGCTGTTGGTGGTCAGCGGGCTGATGCTGGTTTGGCGTGCGACGCGCTAAAACTCGTACTCCACCTGCAAACGCAGCGTGTTGTCAGGCGCGGCCTTGCTTGTGCCCATCAACCAAGCCGCGTTGTACTTGATGGCTTTGCGCCCGCCAAAAGGCAGTTTGCCAAAAATGGCCGGGCCCATGCGGTGTGATTGTTCGTCCTGCGGGGACCAGCGGTCCACTGTGCCCATGTCGCCAAAGGCTTGTACGCCGAATTCCAACTCGGGCTTCCAGCGGTACTTGGCTTGCCACTGGTACTTGAAGAGCAGGTCGTTGGCGCTGGCCGCGCCGTAGTTGCGCTGGAACAGCAGGTTGGCATTGAGCTGAACCTTGCCGAACTCGGTCTGAAACAGCGGGCCCCACTTCACTTCCCAACCTTCGTCGTGGTTTATGGGGCGTTCGATCTCGATCAGGAAGCCCACGTCCACCGGGTATTTGCCGGGTTCGGTCAGTTGGAATTTGTTCTCCCACTCGATGGCGTCGAATTTGGTGTTTTCGTTGAGTTCGCGTTTGTACTTGACGTACACCTCGGTGAACCACCGCTGCGTGACACCGTAGCCTAAACCCAGGCTGGCAGCGGCTTCATTGGGCGTGTCTTTCTTGTCGGACGAGCCCATTTTGAAATCGATTTCCCGCTCACCGTAAGTCACGGCGGGGGTGTACACATAGTCGACAGGGCCGGCAAAGGAATGGAGCGGGGACAGCAGTGCCCCTGCGACCAGAAGAGGCGCATAGAGTTTCATGAGTTGACTTTCAGAGAGTGGGTTTAAAAGTAGGGCGAACGCGCGCAAGGCGCATACCGGTCAGAACGAGAGCGAGGGTGCTGATATAGAACACCACTTGGATGCCGGTCGGCATGGCTTCATAGCCCATCAGGGTGTGCAGCACGCGGCCTGCCAGCGATGCGTTGTCCAGTAGCCAAGTGGTATTCCACAGCGGGCTGGCCAGACTGGGCAACACATCGGCCTGCACCAGAAAACGTGCCGACTGGCTGGCCATGGAAGCGGCCAGCAGCAGGATCAGCACGTTGGTGACAGAGAAGAAAATACGCGTCGGCATGCGCAACACACCGACGTAAAGCCCGTAGCCCGTCAGGCCGCCTGCCATCAAGCCCAGCGCTGCGCCACCCAGCACGCTGGCAAAAGTTTCTTCGCCTCCACTGAGCAGCCCGTACAAAAACAGGGCGGTTTCCGAACCCTCGCGCAGAATAGCCAGGCCGACCACCAAGGCCAGGGCCGACATTTCCCGGCTGCCAGAGCTGACGTCTTTCCCGAGTTGTTGGGCGTCACGCGCCAAGGCCATGCCTTGACGCGCCATCCAGATGTTGTGCCAGGCCAGCATGGCGGCGGCCAGCCCCAAAATGCCAGCGTTGAACAGTTCCTGACCCATGCCTTGGGCCAGGTCTGCGATTTTGCCGGTGAACAAGGCGACCAGAAGTGAGCCTAGAACACCGCCCACGATGCCTGCGCCCAGCCATGCGTTGCGGGTCCGCAGGTCGCGCGTGGCCACGGCGATGATGCCGATGATGAGGGCGGCTTCCAGGGTCTCCCGGAAAACGATGATGGCGGAGCTCAACATGGCTGCTTACTCCGCAATGATGACGCCACGGGCCGTCTTCTCATGGAACTCGCCGATGAA
>CANCDA010000165.1 GCA_947374705.1 Comamonadaceae bacterium
GCTCGGTGCCGCGCCCCACGGTGGTGATGTCCGGGTTGCCGCAGGCCGGGCAGGCGCGCGGCACGCGCTCGGTGAAGCCGCAGTGGTGGCAGCGCAGCGTGCGGTCCAGCTTGTGGAACACGCGGTAGGCGCTGCAATGGGCGCATTCACTCTTCCAGTCGCAGGCGGTGCATTGCAGCACCGGGGCATAGCCGCGCCGGTTCAGCAGCACCAGGCACTGCTCGCCGCGTGCGATGCGGGTCTGGATGGCGTCGAGCAGCGGGGGCGAAAACACCGCCTTTTTGGGCTGGTGGTTCATGTCCACGCGCCGCACCCAGGGCAGGCCGCCCGTGACGCCGCGGGTTGGGTCGTAGGGCACGTGGTCTTGACCCACGCGGCTGGGCATGTGCAAGCGCAGGTAGCGCCCGCCTTCAGCGGCGGGTCGGCTGTGATGCCAGCTCTCCAGAGAAGGCGTGGCCGACCCCAAAATGACCTTGGCCCCCTCCAAACGCCCCCGGTAAATCGCCAAGTCACGGGCCGAGTAGCGGGCCCCCTCTTGCTGCTTGTAACTCGGATCGTGCTCTTCATCGACCACGATCAGCTTGAGCCCGGGTAGCGAAGCCAGCACCGCCATGCGCGTGCCCAGCACAATGCGCGCGCTGCCACTGTGGGCTGCTAGCCAGGCTTTCAGGCGCTGTGCAGGCGTCATGCCGCTGTGCAGGCAGACCACCGACCCCTGGCCATAGAGGGTCTCAAAGCGCTCAATGAATCGGGTTTCAAGCTGCGGCGTGAGGTTGATCTCGGGCACCATCACCAGCGCTTGGGCACGTGTGTCACGCGCCAGCACCGCTTGCACGCAGCGCAGATAGACCTCGGTTTTGCCACTTCCTGTGGCGCCGAACAGGAGAAAGGGGCCGGGCTGGGCGTCAATCTGCTGGAGCGCGCTGGTTTGCTCAGGGGTTAAGTCCGGTTCATGGGGGCGCTGTGGCGGGCTGACATCCGGGCCAGAACGCGCTTGGCGTTTGAGGCGGCGGGCCAGTTGCACCGGTTGCAGATCGCGCAATTGAGGTGGCAACGCGGCCAGGGCCACCTCACCGAGGGAGCGCTGGTAATAGCTGGCGGCGAAGGCAATCAATTGGCGCCAGTGCTGCGATAGCGGGTCAATACCGTCCAACACCGCAGCAATGGGGCGGATTTTTCCGACATCGATCAGCTCGACATTCGGCGTTTCAGCTTGGCCCCACACCAGGCCCAGCGTTTCACGTTGGCCAAAGGGAACTCGCACCAGTGTGCCCGCGCAAAGCAATTGCTCACTTTGGTAGGTGAGTGGCCCTGCTACGGCGCTGTGCGCGGGGGTCTGGACAAGGACCGAGAGCCAATAGGGCATGAAATGTGGAGCTTGCGCGGGTAAGTTCAGGTTAACTGTAGAAAAGCACGCTAAGTGCTTGTCTTTAAATGGTTTTGCAAGAACTCACAGTTTCTGTGGATAACTTTGTTGATAAGCCGTGTCGGGTCGCGTCAAAGCCTTGAAAATCAAGGCTTTGGACGCAATGCTCGAAAAAAAAGCAGAATTCAAATCCTTTATAAATCAAGCACTTACGTGTGCTATTTGTTTAATAGCGAACGCTCCCCCACTCAGCAAAGTGCAGATCGTGGGAGCACTGAATTTGTGCATAACTCAGGGTTTTTCCTAGCTTGCGCGCATTTTTGTGTTAGGCCCAACGAGGTGGCAGGTCAGCCTTCAGCGCTTGGACTTGCGGGGGCTGTGTTTTTTGGCTGCATGGGTGATTTGTGCGCGCGCTCTAATGCAGGCGTACACGCAGTACAGCCCGAATCCAAGGATCGCGGTGATCAAGCAATAGCTCACGTTCTGCGCCAGCTCAAAGGAGCGGCCTTTGAAAATCTGGTCGGCAAAGTGCATGTCCAAAAACAACAAGATGAGGGCGATCACACTGGCCACGCCGCTGCCAAGGGCCCAAGCGGGCCAGTCGGTTTCATTGTCGTCATCGATGCCATGGGGATTCAAGGCGTCTGGCATCAGCTGGTCGAATTGCGTTTCTGACAAGGGAGGTTTTTTTTTCATGGTGTGGGCTTCCTGAGGGTGGGGGGAGTTGGGGCCTGTCAAAGGCTTCGCATTTTTTGGGAATGGCTGTGCACGGCTTGTACCAGCGCCGTCACATGCTCGGGCGGTGTGTGCTGGTTGATGCCGTGGCCCAGGTTGAAGATGTGGGTTGGGCCGGTCAGATCGGGCTGGTCGGCGGGGGCACGGTGCGGCGTGCCAAAGCTGTTGAGCACTTTGATGACTTCAGCCTCAATTTGCGCGGGAGGAGCAAACAGCACGTTGGGGTCGATATTGCCTTGCAAGGCTTTGCCAGGGCCACCCACCGTGCCACCCACCTGGGCGCGCGCGCGGCCCAGATTGGCCGTCCAGTCCAGGCCCAGCACCTCGCAGTCCAGCGTGCCCATGTCGTCCAGCCACAAGGCGCCGCCTTTGGTGAAGACCAGGCGTGGCACCACTTGACCATCCACACCGTGGCGCTTGAGTTGGGCCAGCACGCGCCGGGTGTAGGCCAGGCTGAATGCTTGGAATGCGCCATCGGCCAGCACGCCGCCCCAGCTGTCAAAAATCATCACGGCCTGGGCGCCCGCGTCGATCTGGGCGTTCAGGTAGCTGGCCACTGCGTCGGCGTTGACTTGCAGCATGTGGTGCATCAGATCCGGGCGGCTGTAGAGCATGGACTTGACCAAGCGGTAGTCGTCCGAGCCCGCACCTTCGACCATGTAGCAAGACAGGGTCCAGGGGCTGCCGGAAAAGCCAATCAGCGGCACGCGGCCGTTCAGAGCCTTGCGGATGGAGGTGACGGCGTCAAACACATAGCGCAACTTGTCCATGTCGGGCACGGCGAGCTTCATCACAGCGGCCTCGTCGCGCACCGGGTGGGCGAATTTTGGGCCTTCGCCCAGAGCAAAACTCAAGCCCAGCCCCATGGCGTCGGGCACGGTGAGGATGTCGCTGAACAAAATCGCCGCGTCCAGCGGGTAGCGCTCTAGCGGTTGCAGGGTGACTTCGGTGGCGTAGTCGGTGTTGGTGGCCAGGCCCATGAAGCTGCCGGCCTTGGCGCGGGTGGCGCGGTATTCCGGCAGGTAGCGCCCGGCTTGGCGCATCAGCCAGACGGGGGTGTGGGGCGTGGCTTGACGCAGGCAGGCGCGCAAGAAGGTGTCGTTTTGCAGGGGGGCGAAGGAGTGGGTAAAGGTGTTCATGGATTTAATCAGTTGATGACAGAGCTGGTGCGCTTCGCGTCACTGCGGTCTGTCCTGCAAGGTCTCAGGATTGTCGCAGGCGCACTTCGAGCATTTCGTACTCGATAGCCTCAAAGTAAGTGCGCTGGTCTTTGATGGCCAGGTGCAGCAAGATTTTGGGGGCTTGGTGGGTCACGATGCGGTGCACAAAGCCGCCGCCCAAAATCAGCGCCAGGCCGATCCAGGGGTGGCCCGAAATCGCCAGCGCTGCGCCGATGCCTACTACCGGTAGCATCAAAGGTAGGAGGAACAAGCGTTGGCGGATGTACTTGCGCGCTTTGACCGGGTCAACGATGAGGCTGAACTCACCGGCGGGCAGGCCTCGGCAAAACTCGGCGTGCGTGACGCTCAGTGTCTCGTGCGTGATCTCTGGCGTGGCTTCGTTGGGGCGCGTGTCTGTGGTCATGCGTGGGGGCGTGCGGCGTGGTCGATTTTCAAACAGCGATTTTCCACCACCAGCAAGCCCGCCGCGCGGGCCTTCTCTGCCGCTGCCGCGTGCTCGATGTCCAGCTGCATCCACACGGCCTTGGCCCCAATGGCAATGGCTTCATCAACGATGGGCGGGATGTCCGCGCTGTTGCGAAAGCAGTTCACCAGTTCGATGCGCTCATGCTGCGCCGCCTCGGTCAGTGTGGCGTAGCACTTCTCGCCCAGCACCTCAGTCGCATTCGGGTTGATGGGGATGATGCGCCAGCCGTGCGCCTGCATATAGGCCGCCACTTCGTTGCTGTCACGGTGCGGCTTGGGCGAGAGGCCGACCACTGCCACCGTGCGGTAGCTGGTGAGGATGTGGGTGATGGTGTGGTTAAGGGTGTCTTTGGTGTTCATAAAGTGCTAATCGCCTCGCGTACCTCTTGCACGCTCAAAATTTCGGACAGCACGAGCGGCGCGCGCCCGGCTTTGTAAAACACATAGACGGGCACGCCATTGCGCCCGAGTTGCGCCAGTGCGGCGGTGATGGCTGGGTCACGGCGCGTCCAGTCGGCTTGCAGCATGACCACGCCTTTGGCCGCAAACGCGGCCTGCACCTCGGCATTGGCCAGGGTGGTTTTCTTGTTGTACTGGCAGGTTACGCACCAGGCGGCGGTGAAATCGACGAACACGGGTTTGTGGTCGGCCAGCAGTTGCTCTACTTTGCCGGGGTTCCAGGCCTGCCAGCCGTGAGGGGTGGACTGAGTGCCATTTTCGGCACTCAATTGAATGACAAATGGGCCGATAGACCAAATAACGGCAACGTAAACAGCTATTAAAAGTGTAGCAATGACCATGCGCAAACGCCCCCGCAGCGAGAGCGACCACAGCACCGCACTCAAAGCCACCAAAATCGCCAGCAGCGCACCCGCCCCGTCAATGCCGCTTTGCTGGCCCAGTACCCACACCAGCCACACCACGGTGGCAAACATGGGGAAGGCCAGCAGCTTGCGCAAGGCGTCCATCCAGGCCCCCGGCTGGGGCAGGGCGCGCGCCACGGCGGGGATGAAGCTGGCCAGCAGGTAGGGCAGGGCCAGGCCCAAACCCAGGGTGGCAAAAATCATCAAGGCCTGGGCGGCGGGCAGGGTCACGGCCAGCCCAAGCGAAGCCCCCATGAAGGGCGCGCTGCACGGCGAGGCCACCGCCACCGCCAGCACGCCGGTGAGGAACGCGTCCAGCACCGGATGCTTGGCCTGGAACGCGGCCAGACCCGAGGGCAGCAAAGAGCCAAACTCAAACACGCCACCTAAGTTCAGCCCAATCACTGTGAACAGCGCGGCCAGTCCCGCCACCACGACCGGGTTTTGCAACTGAAAGCCCCAGCCCAAGCTCTCGCCCGCCGCGCGCAAGCCCAGCAGCAGCAGCCCCAAGGCCATGAAGCTCAACATCACACCGGCGGTGTAGGCCAGACCGCTGATGCGGTGGCTGCGGTGGTCGTCCGCATGGCGGGTGAAGTTCAGCACCTTGATCGCCAGCACCGGGAACACGCAGGGCATGAGGTTGAGGATCAACCCGCCTAACAAGGCGCCGATCAGCGCGGCCAGCAGGCCGAGCGGGACGGCAGGCGGGGCGCTGCCCGCGCGGGCATTGCCATCGAGCGCCGCTTGCAGCGCCGGGGAGATGGGTGTGGGCGCAGCCACGGCAGGCCAGACCCCTGAGACCGGCAAGGTCACCCGCCAGCCGGGGCTGTTGGGTGCATCGCCCCCGCTGAGTTTGAGCACCGCCGCCAACTGCGCGGGGCTCTGGCTGCG
>CANCDA010000166.1 GCA_947374705.1 Comamonadaceae bacterium
ATGTTTGTGCTGATGCAACTGCCCAACGCGGGCGATGATTTGCAGGCCATCAAGAAGGGCGTGATGGAGCTGGCCGATCTGGTGCTTATCAACAAAGCCGACATTGACCCCGACGCGGCCATGCGTGCGCAGGCGCAGATCATGTCGTCACTGCGGCTGCTGGGCTTGCACGGGCACGGGCCGCACCTGGAGAGTGCGGACGCGGGGGTGTGGCAGCGCCGGGTGCTGCAAATCAGCGCGATCAAGGGCAGCGGTGTGGCAGATTTTTGGGCCGCAGTGTCGCAGTTTCGCACCGGGCAAACGGCCAATGGGCAACTGGCAGCACGGCGTCATCAGCAATCATTGGCGTGGATGTGGGAGCGCATTGAGGCGGGTTTGAAGCACGCGTTTCACCACGATGCCCAAGTACAGGCACTGTTGCCATCTATCACGGCCCAGGTTGCTGCCGGGCACCTAGCGGCATCCACCGCCGCTAGACATTTACTCCAAGCTCATATTAAAAATTCATAGGTAAACAACCATGCACGACATCCTCGAACAACTCGAAGCCAAGCGCGAACTCGCGCGCCAAGGCGGTGGTCTAAAGCGCATCGCCGCCCAGCACAAAAAAGGCAAACTCACCGCGCGCGAGCGGCTGGAGGTGCTGCTGGACGAGGGCACGTTTGAAGAATGGGACATGTTCGTCGAGCACCGCTGCGTTGACTTTGGTATGCAAGACCAAAAGATACCCGGCGACGGCGTGGTCACCGGCTACGGCATGATCAATGGCCGCTTGGTGTTTGTGTACAGCCAGGATTTCACCGTGTTTGGCGGCGCGCTGTCTGAAGCCCACGCTGAGAAAATCTGCAAGGTGATGGACCAGGCCATGAAGGTGGGCGCGCCGGTGATTGGCCTGAACGACTCGGGCGGTGCGCGCATCCAAGAGGGCGTGGCGTCCTTGGGCGGCTATGCCGATGTGTTCCAGCGCAACGTCATGGCCAGCGGCGTGGTGCCTCAGATCAGCATGATCATGGGGCCTTGCGCGGGCGGTGCGGTGTACTCGCCCGCCATGACCGATTTCATCTTCATGGTGAAAGACTCCAGCTACATGTTCGTCACCGGCCCCGAGGTGGTCAAGACCGTGACGCATGAGGAAGTTACGGCCGAAGAGCTGGGCGGCGCCATCACCCACACCACCAAGAGCGGCGTGGCCGACCTGGCGTTTGAGAATGATGTCGAGGCGCTCTTGATGCTGCGTCGCTTGTACAACTACCTGCCCCTGAGTAACCGCGAGAAAGCGCCGGTACGCCAAAGCGGTGACCCGATGGATCGCATGGAGTTGAGCCTGGACACACTCGTGCCCGACAACGCCAACAAAGCCTACGACATGAAGGAATTGATCGTCAAAACCGTGGACGATGGCGACTTCTTCGAGCTGCAACCCGAGTACGCCAAAAACATCCTGATCGGCTTTGCCCGCATGGACGGCCAGACCGTGGGCATCGTGGCCAACCAGCCGCTGGTGCTGGCGGGTTGCCTGGACATCAAGTCGTCGATCAAGGCGGCAAGGTTTGTACGTTTTTGCGACGCCTTCAACATCCCCGTCATCACCTTTGTCGATGTGCCCGGCTTCATGCCCGGCACCAGCCAAGAGTACGGCGGCATCATCAAGCACGGTGCCAAGTTGCTCTACGCGTATGCCGAGTGCACCGTGCCAAAAATCACCGTCATCACGCGCAAAGCTTACGGTGGTGCCTATGACGTGATGAGCTCCAAACACTTGCGTGGCGACGTCAACTTCGCCTGGCCCAATGCCGAGATTGCGGTGATGGGTGCCAAGGGCGCGGTGGAAATCATCTTCCGTGAAGACAAAGGCGACCCGGCCAAACTGGCCGCCAAAGAAGCCGAATACAAAGCCCGCTTCGCCAACCCCTTTGTGGCCGGAGCGCGTGGCTTTATTGATGACGTGATCTTGCCGCACGAGACGCGCAAACGCATCTGCCGTTCACTGGTCATGCTCAAAGACAAGAAGCTTGAGAACCCGTGGCGAAAGCATGGAAACATCCCACTTTGATGAATTGTTAATTGTTCAAATTTGACTTTTAAAAGCGGAAAAACGACAATTAAAGTTCTAATGAGAACATTTAACTTTTTATCCCCTCTGAGCATTTGCACGACATTAGGCGAGCGAATCAAGCGTTTGCGTTTGGCTCAAAATTTGAGTCAACAACAGTTGGCGCAGATGTCGCAGAGTTCACTCTCGTCTGTGCGTAGGCTTGAAGCGCAGGGGCAGGGGAGCCTTGAATTTGTTGTGCGCGTAGCGCTGGCCTTGCAGGCGGTGGAGCAACTTGATGGTTTGTTTGCGCAACCCATACAAAGCATTGCGCAAGCTGAAGCCGAGCAGGCTTTGGCGCAACGTCAGCGCGCGCGTTTGCCCAAGCCGACTCTGAAGTCAGTTGCCCGGTGATGAAAAAACTGCACGTTATTTATGACGGTTGGGGTGAGCGCTGGCCACTGGGTACTTTGGCCGATACCGGGCGTGATATTTTTTTTGAATATTCAGCGCAAGCCATAGCGCGTGGCTTGCAGTTGTCACCCCTGCATCAGCCTTTGCCGCGCGCGGGTGCGGCCGCCGTTGCGTTCAAAGGACAGGCGCACGCCTATGGTTTGCCAGGGTTCATTGCCGATGCTTTGCCGGACGGGTGGGGCATGTTGCTGATGGAGCGGGCTTTGCGCAAGTTAGGGCGTCATCCGCGTGAAGTTTCGGTGCTTGAGCGTCTGGCCATTGTGGGTGAACGGGCCATGGGTGCACTGTCGTTTGAACCCGCAGATGAAGACGTCTTGCCTGCTGAGACCTTGCAACTCAAAGCCTTGGCTAAGGAGGTCATGGCGCTTCAATCCGACGAGAATTTTGAGTCGCATGCCACTGACTCGCAGCTTCGGCATTTGATGCAACTGGGTGGTTCGCCCCAGGGCGCGCGGCCCAAAGTGTTGGTGGACTTCAACGCCCGCACTGGACGGTTGAGCAGTGGTATGCCGCTGACAGGCAGTACGACGCCCTGGTTGATCAAGTTTCCTGCGGGCAGTGAGCACCGTGAAGTCAGCGCCACTGAAGAGCTGTACGCTCGCGTGGCGCGCCAGTGTGGCATGGACATGCCGCGCAGCCGGTTTTTTGACCTGGGCATGAAGAGCAGCGCTTTCGGTGTCGAGCGCTTTGATCGCGAGGTCAAATCCAACACTTCGGGCCGAGAGGTCAAACCCAGCAAGCAAGTGTTTCGCGTGCCCATTATGAGCGTGTCGGCCTACCTGCAGGCCGATCACCGCCTTCCTTCGCTGGACTACGAGACGGTTTTGTTGGCCACGCTGCGTTTGACGGGCGACCAGCGCGAAGTGGTCAAGGCGTTTGAGCGCTGCCTCTTCAACGTCATCTTGCACAACCGAGACGACCACAGCCGCAACTTTGCGTACCGCATGGATGAGCAGGGCCTGTGGAAGCTCTCCCCCGCGTTTGATCTAACCTACAGCTTTGGCCCCGGCGGCGAGCACGCCACCAGTGTGGCGGGGCACGGTAAGAACATTAAAAGAGCCCACTTGTTGCAAGTGGCTAAAGCGGGGGGTGTGCCGATTAAAACGGCTGAACGCTGCATCAATGAATGGGTGGCTATTGCTGGCGGTATGAATAAGTGGGTGCGTGATTTGCCGATCCGTCGTGCCACTTTGCAAGGGCTGATCAAGTCCACTGCCGAACGTCTTGAGGCCATCAAACCATGAGCCGTCTGAGCACCTGGATTGGTGCTTGCATGGCCGCAGGGCCCATCAAGCGTTATCGGCAGAGCAATGCGTTGGCTGCGCAGATGCGCTGGGTGCAAACGTCCGCAGGTGTGGTGCGTGTGTTCGATTCGGGAGGGGACAAACCTTGTGTGGTGATGACACCGGACGGCCCCAATGTGATCGAGCATTACCAGCGCTTGTTTGAGCTGCTAACGCCTCACGTGCGTGTGGTGTGTTTTGACATGCCGGGTTTTGGTTTTTCAGCGCCGAGTTCAGGTTACGACCATTCGCTGGATCAAGGTGCGGCGGCCATCATCGAGTTGCTTGATCGGTTGAATGTGCCCCAAGCAACCTTGGCCATGTCCTGTGCGAATGGCTTTTACGCCCTTCGGGTGGCGCGACTCGAACCGCACCGGGTGACGCGTCTTGTGTTGTCGCAAACCCCTTCGATGCAAGCCATGCACCGCTGGACGGATCGTGTCGTGCCTAGGCTGTTGAAACTGCCTTTGCTGGGGCAAGTGGTGAGTCGATTGTTCAGGCAAAAGATGGCGGCGTCTTGGTACCGTATCGCCTTGCCAAAATCAACGGATGCGACGCCTTTCCAGCAAACATCCCATCAGGCCTTGCGTTGCGGTGCTTGCTTCAGCCTCGCGGGTGTGGTGCAAGGGTTGCTGCGTGAGTCGGTCGATGCCACGTTGGGCACGCACGCGCCTTGCACGGTGCTATGGGGTGCGAAAGATCGCTCACATAGCGTTACCGACCCCCAGGCTGTTTTGCGCGATGTGCCGCAGGCGGAGGTGATTGTTTTCGATGATTGCGGGCATTTTCCTGACCTGGAAAACCCGCAGCGGTTTGCGCAAATTTTGCTGGCACAAGTGACACGTGTTCTGTCTGTCAAGCTTGGGTCTCATAACGAAGTGAATAGCGCGTTTGTTTAAAAATAGGAAGTAAAAATGTTCACGAAAATTCTCATCGCCAACCGTGGCGAAATCGCCTGCCGCGTCATCGTCACCGCCCGCAAGATGGGCATCAAAACTGTGGCCGTTTATTCGGATGCGGACAAGGAAGCACGCCATGTGGCACTGGCTGACGAAGCCGTCAACATCGGCCCCGCGCCCAGCCGTGAGAGCTATTTGCTAGCCGACAAGATCATTGCCGCGTGCAAACAAACCGGCGCACAGGCGGTGCATCCAGGCTACGGTTTTCTGAGCGAAAACGCGGGCTTTGCCAAACGGGTGGAGGAGGAGGGCATTGTCTTCATCGGCCCCAAGCACTACTCCATCGCCGCCATGGGCGACAAGATCGAGTCCAAGAAACTGGCGGGTGCGGCAGGGGTCAATTGCATCCCCGGCGTGAACGACGCAATTGAGACGGCTGAACGCGCGGTGGAGATTGCCAAGGGCATTGGTTACCCTGTGATGATCAAGGCCAGCGCGGGTGGCGGTGGCAAGGGCTTGCGCGTGGCGCATGACGACAAGGAGGCATTTGAAGGTTTTACCTCGTGCCGTAACGAAGCGCGCAACAGCTTTGGTGATGACCGTGTGTTCATTGAGAAGTTTGTTGAAGAGCCGCGTCACATCGAAATTCAGCTCATCGGCGATAGCCAGGGCAATGTGCTTTACCTCAACGAGCGCGAGTGCTCCATCCAGCGGCGGCACCAGAAGGTGATCGAAGAGGCGCCGTCACCCTTCATCTCTGAGGCTACGCGCAAGGCCATGGGCGAGCAGGCCGTGGC
>CANCDA010000167.1 GCA_947374705.1 Comamonadaceae bacterium
GTCGGATGAGCCCAAAGCGGCATTGATAGCGCGCTTCTCGCTGTCGGAGCGGCAAGCCGAGGACATTCTTGAAATCCGCCTGCGCCAGTTGGCCCGGCTTGAAGCCATCAAGATCGAACAAGAGTTGAAAGAGCTGCGCGACGAGCAGAAAAAACTGGAAGAAATTTTAGGCAACCCTGCCGCGCTTCGTCGCCTCATGGTCAAGGAAATTGAGAGCGATACCAAGACCTTTGCCGACCCGCGCCGCACGCTGATTCAGGCCGAGAAAAAAGCCGTGCTCGAAGTCAAAGTGGTGGACGAACCCGTGACCGTGGTGGTCTCGCAAATGGGCTGGGTGCGGGCACAAAAAGGTTGGGCCAAAGAGCGCGCCGCTGAAGGCTCAGCAATGCCGGTAGCCGCGACTGAGTACAGCTTCAAATCTGGCGACAGCCTGTACGGCGCGTTCGAGTGCCGCACGGTGGACACACTCCTGGTGTTTGGTGACAAAGGCCGGGTTTACTCCGTGCCAGTCGCTCTGCTGCCCGGCGCACGGGGCGATGGTCAACCCATCACCACGCTGATCGAGTTGGAAGCGGGCTCTAAAGTGGCGCACTACTTTGCGGGCCCCGCTCAGGCGCAGCTTTTGCTCAGCAGCTCTGCGGGCTACGGCTTCTTGGCCACCGTGAGCGACATGATTTCGCGTCAAAAAGCAGGCAAGGCCTTCATCACCTGCAACGAGGGCGACACGGTGTGCTGCCCGTCGCCCGCTAACGTGCCACCTGGCACACAGGCCACGCACGTGGCCTGCGCCTCTACCGGTGGGCGCATTTTGACCTTTGAGATCACCGAACTCAAATCTATGAGCGGCGGTGGCAGAGGCCTGATGCTGATTGACCTGGAGGCCAAAGACAGCCTGGCCGGAGCCGCCGCCTACACCCGCAGCGTGAAGATCGAAGGCATCGGTCGCGGCGGTAAAGCGCGCGATGAAACACTGGAAATCCGCAGCTTGAACAATGCCCGCGCCGTGCGAGGTCGTAAGGGCAAGGTGGCGGATTTGGGCTTCAAGCCGGGGTCAGTGACGCGGGTGGAGTAGGGGGGTATCGGGTAAAGGCGGCGGCCTCTGCCAGGGCTACAGCTCCCGGTCTGCCTCAACTCGCCTCTAAAAACCGCACCCGCACGCTGCGCCCTTTGATCTTCCCCGCATTCAACCGCGCCAGCGCTTCCCCCGCAATCGCGCGGTCCACCGCAACAAAAGTGCAGAACTCGGTGACGTTGATCTTGCCGATTTGCTCGCGGGTGTAGCCTGCCTCGCCGGTCAGCGCGCCCAGCACATCGCCGGGGCGGATTTTTTCTTTGCGGCCACCCAGAATTTGCAGGGTCACCATGGGGGGCAGCAGGGGCTCGTTGCTGGCGGGGTTCAGCTCATCCAACTTGTGCCAGACGGATTCGCTGTTCTGATACTGCTCGATCTTGCCGACAAACCCCATTTCGTCCATGCTGGCCAGGCTCAGGGCCAGGCCGGTTTCACCGGCGCGTCCGGTGCGGCCAATGCGGTGCACATGCACTTCCGGGTCGGGGGAGATGTCCACGTTAATCACGGCTTCTAGCTGGGTGATGTCCAGCCCGCGCGAGGCCACGTCGGTGGCCACCAGCACCGAGCAACTGCGGTTGGAGAACTGCGCCAGCACTTGGTCGCGCTCGCGCTGCTCCAGCTCGCCGTACAGCGCCAGCGCGCTAAAGCCATGCGCCTGAAGCACCTCTACCAGTTCCTTGCAGCGCTGCTTGGTGTTGCAAAAGGCCAGGGTGCTGATAGGGCGAAAGTGGTGCAGCAACTGCGCCACGGCCTCCAGCCGGTTGGCGCGCCGCACTTCATAAAAATGCTGAGTAATCAAGCTGGTGCTGACGTGTGACTCCACTTTGACAAGCTGCGGCTCGCGCAGAAACTGCTTGGCAATCTTGTCAATGCCCTCGGGGTAGGTGGCCGAGAACAGCAGGGTTTGCCGCTCAGCCGGACACTGCTTGACGACGGTGGCGATGTCGTCGAAGAAGCCCATGTCCAGCATGCGGTCGGCTTCGTCCAGCACCAGGGTGTTGAGGGCGCTCAAGTCCAACGTTTCGCGCGTCAGGTGGTCCATGATGCGGCCCGGGGTGCCCACCACAATGTGCGCGCCGTGCTCCAGCGAGGCGTTTTGCATGCGCAGCGGCACGCCACCGCACAGGGTGACGATTTTGACGTTGTCTTGGGCGCGGGCCAGGCGGCGCAACTCGATGGTCACCTGATCGGCCAGCTCGCGCGTGGGGCACAGCACCAGGGCTTGCACCGCAAAGCGGCGCGGGTTCAGGTTGGCCAGCACGGCCAGGGCAAAGGCGGCGGTCTTGCCGCTGCCGGTCTTGGCCTGGGCGATCAGGTCTTTGCCGGCCAGCGCAATGGGCAGGCTGGCGGCCTGGATGGGCGTCATCTCGGTGTAGCCGAGTTGCGTCAGGTTGGCCAGCGTGGCCGGGCTTAAGGGCAGGGAGTCGAAGCCCTGGGTGGTTTTAATCGGTGTGTTCATCCGGCGATTATCCGGGTCTGCCCTAGACTACGTGCTTTATTCTTTTCATGCGAAGGAAATGCGATGCTGAATCACGATCAAACCAATGACTTCAACGCCTTGCTGCCCGGTCAAAGCACCGAGGCGGGCGCCACTCGGCGCACGGCGATCAAGGCCGCTATTGGCGTGGGCTATGCCGCCGCCGTCATGCCCATCATGGCGCAGACGGCCATCAAAACGCCGACCGACGGCTTGACCGTGGGCGAGGTGACGATTGATGTGAAGGGCTTCAAAATGCCCGCCTACCGCGCCCAGCCTGCGGGCAAAACCAACTTGCCGGTGGTGTTGGTGCTGTCCGAGGTGTTTGGCGTGCACGAGCACATTGCCGACGTGGCCAACCGCTTTGCCCGTGCGGGCTACCTGGCCATTGCGCCCGAGTTGTTCATTCGACAGGGCGATGCACAGAGCTACGGCGAAATTGCCAAGTTGCTGGCAGAGGTTGTCAACAAAGTGCCAGACGCGCAAGTGATGGCTGACCTGGACGCCACCGTGGCCTGGGCGGGAGCCAACGGCGGTGACTTGAAGCGCGTGGGCGTCACCGGCTTTTGCTGGGGTGGTCGCCAGACCTGGCTCTACACCGCGCACAGCAAGCACATCAAGGCCGGTGTGGCCTGGTATGGCCGCACTGTGGGCACGCCTAACGCGCTCATGCCCAAGAACCCGGTTGACATCGCCACCGACTTGAATGGCCCCGTGCTGGGCTTGTACGGCGGGGCGGACAGCGGCATTCCGGTGCAGACGCTGGCTCAAATGCAAAATGCATTGGCCAACGGCAAGAGTCCTGCTTCCAAAGGCTCCCAGTTCGTGGTGTACCCCGACACCCCACACGCCTTTCACGCCGACTACCGCCCCACCTACCGCAAGGCGGCGGCGGATGACGGTTGGAAGCGTTGTTTGGCCTGGTTCAAAGCCCACGGTGTCGCCTGAGGTTTAATGAAAATTGGCTGAAGCCTTTTAATCACTTGCATAAGAAGCTATGACATTGATAGCGATTTTGATCGGTACGCTGGCCGCAGGCATTGGCAGCGTGTGGCTGGCAGCAGCGTTGAGCTTTGGTGCTTTGGCCCGCTACACCCAGCACATGCTCAGCTTGGCGGCAGGCGCGCTCATGGGAACGGCTTTTTTGCATTTGCTGCCCGAAGCGTTTGAAAGCCAAGTCAAGGCCCATGCGCTGTTCATGACGCTGTTAATTGGACTGGTGTTTTTCTTCCTTCTGGACAAGGCCGAGCTGTGGCACCACGGGCATGAGCATGGTCATCAGCACACGCCTGAGCCTGACCACAATCATGAGCACACGCATGACCAAGACCACGGTCATATACATGGGCACGATGCGCCTCAATCTGGCAGTTGGGCTGTGATTGCGGGTGACAGCGTGCACTGCTTTGGCGACGGCATCCTCATCGCCTCGGCCTTCATCGCCGACATGCGTCTGGGCGCTATTGCTGCCATCGCCGTGCTGGCGCACGAAGTGCCGCACCACATGGGCGATTTGATTGTGTTGAACCAGACCTCCAACAACCGGCGCTCAGCGCTGGGCAAGGTGTCATTGGCCGGGGCGGTGACGGCGCTGGGCGGCCTGATCGGCTACTGGCTGGTGGAGCAGTTGCAGGGCTATTTGCCTTACTTTCTGGTGGTGGCGTCCAGCAGCTTTGTCTATGTGGCGCTGGCGGACTTGATTCCGCAACTTCAAAAACGCTTGTCCTTGCGCGAGACACTGGCACAGATTGCCTGGTTGCTGGGGGGGATTGGACTGGTGACGTTGGTGAGTAGTGTGGCGCGTGGGCACTGAAGTGGTGTGACTGCGTGGGCACTGAGGCGCAATGGCCGGGGGCCAGCGCCCTCATGAAACATCCGAAATCGGGCGCTGGCCCCCGGCCGCTCCGCCTCAGTTCCAGTCGTGGATTGATTTGACATTGAATCAAAATTGATGCATAGTCACCCCATGAAAATGAACTTCAAGCGGCCCTTTGCGCAGTACGTCAAAAAAGCGCACAAGCCCTTGCAGTTAGCCATCGCAGATGAAGTGGATGTCATCTGCGAAGCGCCTCACATCGGGGAGGCCAAGGTGGGTGATTTAAGCGGGATTCGGGTGCACAAGTTTCGATTCAACCGACAAGAATATTTGCTCGCCTACCGGCCACCCCAGAAAGATGCACCCGTTGAATTTTTGATCATCGACTTTTACCAAGTCGGCGTTCACGAGAATTTTTACGCTGAGTTGAAACAGGACTTGCGACAGGAAAAAACACAAGGAGAAGGCCCATGAGCCACGCATTAACTGCACAAGACCTCTTCTCAGAAATGAAGCGCATGCCGACCACCGAGCGCGTTAAATTTTTCTCGCTCCTGACGACCAGCGCCTTTCGTGACGATGATTTCACTCACGATCAGGTCTTTGGTCATTTGAAGCGCGAACCTTTGTCAGCAGCGGAGGCGGCTGAGTACCTGGAGGTGTCACTACCCACCTTGCGTCGCCATGTTCAGGCGGGTCAACTGCGCCCGAGCCATACCGTGGGGCGCAATCAGATGTTCTTGGCTGAAGACTTGCGCGCTTACAAGCGCACCCGTCAATAAAACAGTACGTAGGGTTGGTTGAGCGAGGTCAGCCCTTTGCCACCGGCCTGCTTGCATCACTGCACCACTCGCTCCAACTCCCGGCGTACAGGGCTGTTGGGCCTAAACCCGCGATTTCCATGGCCAGCAGGTTGGGCAGGGCGCTCACACCGCTGCCGCATTGGTGAACCACGCTGCTCGGGTCGCGGCCTGCGAGCAATTCCAAAAATTCGGCCTTGAGTTGATCGGCGGGTTTGAACTTGCCGTCTGCCCCGATGTTCAAACCAAACGGGCGGTTCAGCGCACC
>CANCDA010000168.1 GCA_947374705.1 Comamonadaceae bacterium
GGCCTTCGCCGCTCTCGATGCGGCTGTCGGCATCGGCCAGCACGTAGAGCACGCCGCCGCGCGCGCGCACTTCGTGCAGGTTGCTTTTGAGCTTTTCCAGCAGGGCGTCATTGGGCGCGACGGTGACGACCGGCATGGCGCTGGTCACCCGGGCCAGCGGGCCGTGTTTGAGTTCACCGGCGGGGTAGGCCTCGGCGTGGATGTAGCTGATCTCCTTGAGCTTGAGCGCGCCTTCCATGGCGATGGGGTAGTGCAGGCCACGGCCCAGGAAGAGGGCGTTTTCCATTCGTGCAAAGTCATCGGCCCAGCTGATGAGTTGGGGCTCCAGCGCGAGCACCGACTGCAAGGCCACGGGCAGGTGGCGCATGGACTTGATGTGGCGCGCCTCGACGTCGGCGGGCAAATGGCCTCGGCTCTTGGCCAGGGCCAGCGTGAGCAGGAACAGGCCCGCCAGTTGCGCGGTAAAGGCCTTGGTCGAGGCCACGCCGATTTCCACGCCCGCGCGGGTGATGTAGGCCAGCTTGCATTCACGCACCATGGCGCTGGTGGCCACGTTGCAAATCGTCAGGGTCTGCGTCATGCCCAGGCTTTGCGCGTGGCGCAGCGCGGCCAGGGTGTCGGCGGTTTCACCGGACTGGGTGATGGTGACGATCAGCGTCTTGGGGTTGGGCACGGAGTCGCGGTAGCGGTATTCGCTGGCCACTTCCACTTGGGTGGGGATGTGGGCGATGCTCTCCAGCCAGTACTTGGCGGTGCAGCCGCTGTAGTAGCTGGTGCCGCAGGCCAGGATGAGCACGGAGTCGATCTCGCCGAAGGTCTGCTTGGCCAGGGGGCCAAACAGCTCGGGCACGATGGATTCCACGCCGTCCAGCGTGTCGGCAATGGCACGCGGCTGCTCGAAGATTTCTTTTTGCATGTAATGGCGATACGGCCCCAGCTCGGCCGCGCCACTGTGGGCTTGCACGGTTTTGACCTCGCGCTGCACGGGCTGAAATTGGCGGTCGAAAATGCTGTAGGCACCCAAGCGGATGTCCACCAGATCACCTTCTTCCAGGTACACGATTTGATCGGTCACACCGGCCAGGGCCATGGCGTCGCTGGCCAAGAAGGTTTCGGCTCCGCCGTTACCCACGCCCAGAATCAGGGGGGAGCCAGAACGTGCGCCAATCACGCGCAGTGGCTCGTCGTGGTGGAACACGGCAATGGCGTAGGCCCCATGCAACTGGGCGATGGCGGCCTTGACCGCCTGGAAGATGTCACCTGTGTAGAGCGAATCGACCAGGTGCGAAATCACCTCGGTATCGGTCTGGCTGCTGAACACATAGCCCTTGGCTTTGAGCGCGGCGCGCAGCTCGTCGTGGTTTTCAATGATGCCGTTGTGCACCAGGGCCACACGGGCGGGTTGGGCGGCGGCATCAGCGCCGGGGCCGTGGCTGAAATGGGGGTGGGCATTGTGCACAGCGGGCGCACCGTGCGTAGCCCAACGGGTGTGGGCAATGCCGGTCTGGCCTTCAAAGTGGCTCAGTGCCACCTGCTCGGCCAACTCCGACACGCGCGCCGTGCTGCGCGCACGCTTGAGCCCGCCGCCCGCATGCACAGCCACACCGCAGGAGTCATAGCCCCGGTACTCCAGACGCTGCAAGCCCTGCACCAGCACGGGGACGATATTGCGATTTGAGACTGCGCCAACAATGCCACACATAAGAAAAGCTCCAGAGGTTGAAAGGGGACTGCGGGAAGGAGAAGGGAAGATGGGGTCAGATAACTGACCCAAGGTGCTATGGTAGCCCGTGGCAAAGCCGTTGCCGGTGAATTTTTCACAAAACAGCGCCCTTCGTCATCCTGCAAAATGCGGACTCCCTCTTAAAGGCCGTATCTCATGCCCAAGCCCTTCGCGCAACTCGTCTCGGTCATCCTGGCGCTGACCACCTGGTTGGCGCCCTGCGCAGCCCAGGCCACCTACCCCGACAAACCGGTGCGCATCATCGTTCCCTTCTCCCCCGGTGGCGGCACTGATCTGGTGGCCAAGAGCGCGCCCGACGGCTACGCCTTGCTCATCGCCACCTTTGCCAACGCCGTCAACCCCAGCCTGCTGCCCAAACTGCCCTACGCCAGCGACACCGCCTTCGCGCCCATCGTGTTGATTGGCCGCTCGCCCAATGTGCTGGTGGTGCGGGCGGAGGAGGCGAGATGGATGGAACCTCAGTTTCCAGCGCTGCGCAACGCGGGGCGCCAGCCGTCTAACATCAGCCCAGTACGGCTGGGTTAAGCGTCCACATGGCGTAGGTTAGCGCGCTCGCAAAGGACACCCAGACCCAGTAGGGTGTCAACATCAAAGCCGCTATTTTTTGGCGCGGCCAGAACGCGACCATCGTGCCAACGATGAGCACCCACAACAGCAAAATCTCCGCCAATGCCCAAGCCCCTTGGTGCCAGACAAAGAACAGCCAGGTCCACAGCGCATTGGCCCCCAACTGTGCGACGAAGAGCCCAAGCGCCACCCCCGCACCTCTGCACCCATGGGCACGCCAGACCAACCACGCGGAGATGGCCATCAACAGATAAAGCGCCGACCAAACCGGCCCAAACAGCCACGCCGGTGGCGCCCATGCCGGGCGCAGCAGTTGCATGTAAAACGTGCCCGCTTGCGCTGAGGCGAAGGCCCCAATGGCTGCGGCGCTGAAGGTCAGCAGCAACCAGGCAGCAAGGCCCATGGCTTGTTTGAACGGCGAAAATGGTGGGGTCATGTATCCAACACAGTTGGGCTATTGCTTCAAATCACGCAAGAGATTGTCATACGAATTCAGCACGGTGTCATAGGCGCAGTCGTCGTGAAGCCAAGTCATCCACGCGGTATTTTTATTTTCTTGGAATGGCGTAAGTGCCCACGACATGCGCCACCAGTTCGGGGCTGCCTTCGGAGTACAAACTCACCTCGCCCACGGCCAGGGTCTTGCCCAGCTTGATCAGCTTGCACACGCCCACAATGCTTTTGTCGGCGGCGGGTTTTCTCAGGAAGTTGATGTTCAAGCTGGTTGTGACCGTCAGCGGCACGATGCCAATCTCCCCCAATATGGCCACGTACAGCGCCACATCGGCCACCGTCATCAGCACCGGGCCCGACACCGTGCCACCGGGTCGCAGCTCATCCACGCCGATAAGATGGCGCACGGTGGATGAGGCATTACCCACTTCGTCCACAATGCATTTGCTCTGGGGAAAAGAGGCGGCGAGGAAGGTGGCTATTTCTGATTTGGTCGGCATGATGCGGTTTACCCAGTGTGATCGTGACGGCATTGTCCAACATAAGTTTTGATCGGAGATTTTATGAAGCGTTTTGTTTTAACCCTCGCTACAGCGCTGTGTGGCCTGAGCGTCCAAGCCCAAAACTGGCCCACCAAGCCGGTGCGCTTCATCGTCTCCCTGCCCGCAGGCAGCGCCACCGACATCGTGGCCCGCGCCCTGTCCGAGCGCCTGAGCGTGCAGCTCGGTCAACCCTTTGTGGTGGAGAACCGGCCCGGCGCGAGCGGCTCGATTGCCATGAACCTGGTGGCCAAGGCCGAGCCCGATGGCTACACCATTCTGGCGCACTCGTCCTCCGGCACGGTGGTGCCCTCCACCATCCCCAACCTGCCGTTTGATGTGCTCAAAGATTTGTCCGGCGTCACCATGCTGGCCAACATCCCGAACGCACTGGCCGTGGCACCGGGCAAGGGTTTTAACTCGGTCAAAGAGTTGGTGGCGTTCGCCAAGGCCAACCCCGGCAAGATCAACTACGCCACCGTCGGCTCGGGCAGCGCCACGCACCTGAACGCCGAGCGCTTTCGCCTGAGTGCGGGCATTACCGGCCTGCAAGTGCCCTACAAAGGCACGTCAGAGGCGCTCACCGACCTGATGGCCGGGCGTGTGGACTTTTGCTTTTGCCCCGTGAGCAATGTGCTGCCGCTGGCCAAAGACGGGCGCTTGGCGATGTTGGCGGTCGGCTCCAGCAAGCGGGCCTCCGGCGCGCCTGAGATTCCCACCACCGAAGAGGCCGGTGTGCCCAAGTCGGCCTACAACTTTTACGTGGGCCTGTCCGTGCCGTCCAAGATGCCGCGTGACATCGTGATGAAGCTGCACACGGAAACCGTGAAGGCCTTGAACGCCCCCGAGATGAAAGAGCGCTACGCCAAGATGGGCATTGACGCGCACATCTTCACCCCCGACCAGTTTGACGCTTACCTGCGTGAGGAAGTGGCGGCTAACGCGACACTGGTGAAAGCGGCGGGCATAACGAGTCAATGAAGCCTTGTGAAATCGTCATCGTCGGTCACGGCGCAGCGGGCCTGTGTGCGGCGGTGTCAGCGGCTGAGGCGGCTTTAGAACAAGGCTGCAAAGTCAGCATCACCGTCATCGAGCGCGCGTCTGAGGCCGAGCACGGGGGCAACAGCCGCTGGACGCCCTCCTACATCCGCATGCCCTCGGTCGCGGGGGTGGCAGACGGCTTTGTTGAAGACATCGTGCGCGAGTCCAGCGGGCGGGCCGACGTCCATTATTTTCAACGTCTGGCAGAGGATGCCGGGCCATCCGCCGCTTGGCTGCAAGCCCACGGTGTCACTTTTCATACCCCCGTGTACTACTTGGCCGCAGGGCCAGCGCGCATACAGCCAGTCGGGGGCGGGGCTGCCGTGATGGGTGCGCTATTGGCCAGCGCCAAACGCCTGGGCGTGGTCTTTCATTACGGCCATGCGGCGCAGTCATTGCAGCTTAATGAGGCGGGCGCTGTCAGTGGCGTTGTTCTGGACGATGGCAGAAAAATCAAAGCCCACCGCGTCATCCTCGCCAGCGGCGGTTTTGCGGGCAACGCCGACATGTTGGGCGAGCACTTTGGCCCTGCCGCACGCAGTATGCAGCCCATCTCCCCCGGCACGCGCGCCAACACGGGCGCGGGCATCCGCATGGCGCTCGCCGTGGGCGCATTGCCCGCCGGTGACTGGCAGGGCATGCACGCCGAACCCATCGATGCACGCAGCACCGGCCCAGCCCCGGTGGTGCTGGTCTATCCCTACGGCATCGTGGTCGATCAAAACGGCGATCGGTTTTTTGACGAAGGTGCAGGCCTGGTGCATGAAACCTGGGAACACTTTGCGCGCCACATCCACATGGCCCTGCCCGGCCATCAAGCCTATGCCATTTTGGACAGCCGCTTGCTGGACATCCCGAACTACGAGCGCGCCATCCGCTCCGAAGTCGCCCCGCTTCGCGCCGACTCCATTGCCGAACTGGCCGCATTGCTAGGCATCCCCGCTGACCTCCTGCAAGCCACGGTGCACGCCTACAACGCAGCTGCCACTGCCGACACAAGCCACTTCGACGCCACCCGCACCGACGGCATCCAAACCGCCCCCGGTTACACGCCGCCCAAGTCCAACTGGGCGCGCCCCAT
>CANCDA010000169.1 GCA_947374705.1 Comamonadaceae bacterium
TACGTGGTGGGCAACTACCTCAAGGGCGAGACGCCACCGCCGTTTGACCTGCTCTACTGGAACAGCGACAGCACCAATCTGCCCGGCCCGTTTTACGCATGGTACTTGCGCAACACCTACCTGGAAAACAAGTTCCTCAAACCGGGCAGCGTGACGGTGTGCGGCGAGAAGATCGACTTGAGCCAGTTGGACATGCCCGCTTACATCTACGGCTCGCGCGATGACCATATCGTACCCATTGGTGGTGCCTACGCGTCAACGCAAGTGCTCAAGGGCAAGAAGCGTTTTGTCATGGGAGCCTCAGGCCACATTGCCGGGGTTATCAACCCGCCAGCGGCCAAAAAGCGCAACCACTGGGTGCGTGAAGACGGCAAATTCCCCAAGACCTCAGAGGCTTGGATGACCGGGGCCAAAGAGCAACCGGGTAGCTGGTGGACGGATTGGTCGGATTGGCTCACGGGCTATGCGGGCAAGCAGGTCGCGGCCCCCAAGGCTTATGGAAAAGGTATGAAATACAAAGTGATCGAAGCGGCACCCGGGCGCTACGTCAAGGCCAAAGCATAATTTTCATTGACCCGTTTTTTACTCAGGAGACTACAAAAATGCAAGACATCGTTATCGTTTCAGCTGCCCGCACTGCCGTGGGCAAGTTCGGCGGCGCGCTCGCCAAGACGCCCGCCACCGAGCTGGGCGCACTCGTGATCCGCGAAGCCATGGCCCGTGCCAACATCGGCATGGATCAGGTGGGTGAAGTCATCATGGGCCAAGTGCTAGCTGCCGGTGCCGGGCAAAACCCGGCGCGTCAGGCCTTGATGAAGGCCGGTGTCGCTAAAGAAACCCCGGGCCTGACCATCAACGCCGTGTGCGGCTCTGGCCTCAAGGCCGTGATGTTGGCCGCGCAATCGGTGGCCTGGGGTGACAGCGAAATTGTGGTGGCCGGTGGCCAAGAAAACATGAGCGCCAGCCCCCATGTGTTACCCAACTCGCGAGACGGCCAGCGCATGGGCGATTGGAAACTGATCGACACCATGATCGTGGACGGCCTGTGGGACGTGTACAACCAGTACCACATGGGCATCACCGCCGAGAACGTGGCCAAGGCCCACGGCATCACCCGCGACATGCAAGACGCATTGGCCCTGGCCAGCCAGCAAAAGGCCTCTGCCGCGCAGGACGCAGGCAAGTTCAAGGACGAGATCGTCACCGTGTCGCTGGCGCAGCGCAAGGGCGACCCCATCCTATTTAACGCCGACGAGTTCATCAACAAAAAAACCAATGCCGACGCACTGGCGGGCCTGCGCCCCGCTTTTGACAAAGCCGGTAGTGTGACGGCAGGCAATGCTTCGGGCATCAACGACGGTGCTGCCGCCGTGGTGGTGATGTCGGCTGCGAAAGCGGCTGCATTGGGCTTGACGCCGCTGGCGCGCATCGCCTCTTTTGCCACCACCGGACTTGACCCAGCCACGATGGGCATGGGCCCGGTGTCGGCCTCGCAACGCGCCCTGGCCCGCGCGGGCTGGAAGGCCGCTGACATTGATTTGTTTGAGTTGAACGAAGCTTTTGCCGCGCAAGCCTGTGCGGTGAACCGGGCGCTGGACATTGACCCGGCGCGTGTCAACGTGAACGGTGGTGCGATTGCCATTGGTCACCCCATCGGTGCATCTGGTTGCCGCATTTTGGTGACGCTGTTGCATGAGATGCAGCGCAGCAATGCCAAAAAGGGTTTGGCCGCGCTGTGTATTGGTGGTGGCATGGGGGTTTCCCTGTGTTTGGAGCGTTAATTTAGGGTCGATAGTGATTTTTGTCCAATAAAAACGGGCGTAAGCAGCTATCAAATTTGTAGTAAGTAGTTAGAAAATCAGGAGACAAAAATGAGTCAAAAAGTAGCGTACGTGACCGGTGGCATGGGTGGCATCGGTACCGCCATCTGCCAGCGTCTGCACACAGAGGGTTTCAAAGTCATTGCTGGTTGCGGCCCCACCCGCGACTTCACCAAATGGCTGGACGAGCAAAAGGCGCTGGGCTACACCTTCTACGCCAGCGTGGGCAATGTGGGGGACTGGGATTCCACGGTGGATGCTTTCACTAAGACCAAGGCTGAGCATGGCAGCATTGACGTGCTGGTGAACAACGCCGGTATCACCAAAGACCGCATGTTCCTCAAAATGACGCGCGAAGATTGGAACGGGGTGATGGAAACCAACCTGAACAGCATGTTCAATGTCACCAAACAAGTGGTGGCTGACATGGTGGAAAAAGGCTGGGGTCGCATCATCAACATCAGCTCGGTCAACGGCGAAAAAGGCCAGGCTGGTCAGACCAACTACTCGGCCGCCAAAGCCGGTATGCATGGTTTCTCCATGGCGCTAGCGCAAGAGATGGCCACCAAAGGCGTGACGGTCAACACCGTGAGCCCCGGCTACATCGGCACCGACATGGTCAACGCCATCCGCGAAGACGTGCTGGCCAAGATCGTGGCGACCATCCCGGTCAAACGTCTGGGCAAACCGAGCGAGATCGCCTCCATCATCGCCTGGTTGGCCTCGGAAGACGGTGGCTACACCACCGGTGCCGATTTCTCGGTCAACGGTGGCTTGCACATGGGCTGATGCCCACTTGTGGGTCGCACGTGACCCACAAGTGATTTAACGCAAGGTTAAATCACCTTAGCAGCGCGCAGCTCTTCGATCTGCGCGCTGCTGTAGCCCATTTGCACCATCACCTCCTCGGTGTGCTCGCCCAGCAAAGGCGAGCGGGTCACTTCGGTCGGGCTGTCTGACATTTTGATGGGGTTGCCCACCGTGAGGTACTTGCCTCGGGTCGGGTGATCGACCTCCACCACGGTTCCTGTGTCCCGCAGAGATTGGTCTTCAGCGATTTCCTTCATCGACAGAATCGGCCCGCAGGGGATGTCGAACTCGTTGAGAATGTCCATGGCCTCGAACTTGGTCTTGGTCTTGGTCCACTCTTCAATGCGGGCGAAGATCGACTTCAAGTGCGGCAGGCGGGCCGATGGCGTGGCGTAGTGGGGATCAGTGATCCAGCTTTGCTCGTCAATGATTTTGCAGATGGCGGGCCACACTGCGGCTTGGGTGATGAAGTAGATGTAGGCATTGGGGTCTTTTTGCCAGCCTTTGCACTTGAGGATGGAGCCGGGCTGGCCACCACCGGAGGAGTTGCCCGCACGCGGCACGGCGTCACCAAACTCAATGTCGGGGAACTGGGGGTACTCTTTTAAGACACCTGTACGTTCCAGGCGCTGCTGGTCGCGCAGTTTGACGCGGCACAAATTTAAAACGGCGTCTTGCATGGCAGCTAGAACCTTTTGACCACGACCCGTTTGCTCACGCTGGTACAGCGCGGTGACGATGCCCAGGGCCAGGTGCAGACCCGTGCCGCTGTCGCCAATTTGTGCGCCGGTCACCATGGGTGGGCCATCGGCAAAACCGGAGGTGGAGGCCGAGCCGCCTGCGCACTGGGCCACGTTTTCATAGACCTTGCAGTCCACATAAGGGCCGGGGCCAAAGCCCTTGACCGAGGCCAGGATGATGCGCGGGTTGATCTCTTGAATGCGCTCCCAGCTAAAACCCATGCGGTCCAGCGCGCCGGGGGCAAAGTTCTCCACCATCACGTCACACTGCTTGATGAGCGTGACCAGCACTTCCTTGCCCTTGGGGTTTTTGGTGTCCAGGGTGATGGATCGCTTGTTGTGGTTGAGCATGGTGAAGTACAGGCTGTCCGCATCAGGCACATCGCGCAACTGGCCACGGGTGGCATCGCCTTCACCCGCTTTTTCTACCTTGATGACATCGGCACCAAACCACGCCAGCAATTGCGTACATGTGGGGCCCGACTGCACGTGGGTGAAGTCGAGAATTTTTACGCCGTCCAATGCCTTGCCCATCACCTACTCCTCAATGAAATAAAAAAAACGGCGTCCAAAAAGGACGCCGTCGATCATAGACGCTTTGAAGCGCCTCGCTCCTTACGGGGAGCGTTGTTTGAACGCCTGAACTTAAACCGCTTGAGCGGCGTGCATGCTGGCGATTTGCTCGGCGGTGTAGCCCAACTCAACCAACACTTCGTCGGTGTGCTCGCCCAGCAGAGGCGAAGCGGTAACTACGGGCTTCATATCCGAGAACTTGATAGGGCTACCGACGGTGAAGTAGCTGCCACGCACTTTGTGGGGCACTTCAACGATGGAGCCGCTGGCGCGCAGAGACTTGTCGTGCAGCAGTTCTTTCATCGACAGCACAGGCGCGCAAGGAATGTCGAACTTGCGGAAGATGTCAACCGCCTCAAACTTCGTCTTGTCCGCGATGTACGCTTCGATGGTGCCGAAGATGTCCATGATGTGCGGCTGGCGACCACGGGGTGTGTTGTACGCTGGATCATCCTTCCACTCGGGCTTGCCCAGCGCGTCGCAGATGGGACCCCAAGCGTGGCCCTGGATGGTGAAGTAGATGTAGGCGTTGGGGTCGGTCTCCCAGCCCTTGCATTTCAAGATCCAGCCCGGCTGGCCACCACCGCCAGCGTTCGCACCGCGCGGCACCACGCCGTCTTTGAAGGCTTCCATTTCGTGCGGATACTGGGGGTACTCTTCCAGGTAGCCCACTTTGTCCAGGCGCAGCTGGTCGCGCATCTTCACGCGGCACAGGTTGAGCACCGCGTCTTGCATCGACACGGAGACCTTCTGGCCCTTGCCGGTTTGTTGCTTGCCGATGTAGGCGGTCAAAATGCCGATGGCCAGGTGCATGCCGGTGTTGGAGTCGCCCAGCGCAGCTGATGAAATCGTGGGGCCTGCGTTCTCACCCTTCCAGTAGCCGGTGGTGGAAGCTGCGCCGCCTGCACACTGAGCCACGTTTTCATAGACCTTCAAGTCTTCGTAGTGGTGGCCATCGCTAAAGCCTTTGACCGAAGCCAAAATCATGCCGGGATTGAGCGACTGGATGTGCTCCCAGGTGAAGCCCATGCGGTCTAGTGCGCCGGGGCCAAAGTTCTCGACCATCACGTCGGACTCTTTGATCATCTTTTCCAGCACCGCTTTACCTTCGGCTTTTTTGGTGTCCAGCGTCAAGGAGCGCTTGTTGCTGTTGAGCATGGTGAAGTACAGGGCATCAGCGCCCTCAACGTCACGCAGCTGGCTGCGGGTCACGTCGCCAGAGCCAGGGCGCTCGACCTTGATCACGTCAGCGCCGAACCAGGCCAGCAGCTGGGTGGCTGCAGGGCCGGCTTGCACGTGGGTGAAGTCGATGATCTTGATCCCTTTGAGGGGTTGATTGGACATTTTCATTTCTCCTGTTGAATGGGTTAACTCGAAACTTGCTTACTTTTTATTGGCCATGCTGGTGGGGTTCAAGCTGGTGATGCGGCCGCTCTCAGTGCCCGCAGTTTCATCAATCACAGCGTTGATCAGCGT
>CANCDA010000170.1 GCA_947374705.1 Comamonadaceae bacterium
TGCCCATGGCCCTGCGTGAGCAGCGCATCTGGGGCGTGCGCGAGCGGCTGTTCGAGCGCGTGCTGCCGCGCCTGAGCGCATCCAGCCTAGCGCAGTTGCTGCAATCCGCGCATCTGGTGGATGGCATCGTCAAAGGCCTCAAGCAACCCGACTGGCCGACCGACCCCTGGCAGGCTCTGCACCGGCTCGCCAACACCTTGTGTTCTCAGTGCAACGTGAGAAAATGACCCGCATGAATGCGTTCAATATTGCCGAATACACCCAGACCCTGGGTCTGCAAGCCAAAGCCGCTTCGGCCTTGATGGCCAAGGCCAGTTCGGCCACCAAAAATACGGCCCTGCGCCGACTGGCTGCTCTCTTGCGCGCCAACACAGCCACCCTGGCGACCGACAACGCGCTGGACTTGGCGCGGGCACTGGCCAACGGCTTGTCTGAACCTATGGTAGACCGCCTCAAACTCACGCCCAAGGTGATTGAGACCGTGGCCCAGGGCTGCGAGCAACTGGCCGCCATGCCCGACCTCATTGGTGAAATCAGCGGCATGAAGCAGCAGCCCAGCGGCATTCAGGTCGGGCAGATGCGCGTGCCCATTGGTGTCTTTGGCATGATTTTCGAGAGCCGACCCAACGTCACGATCGAGGCGGCCAGCCTGTCCATCAAGAGCGGCAACGCCTGCATCTTGCGCGGTGGCTCGGAGGCGATTGACTCCAACAAAGCGCTGGCCCGGCTGGTGCAACAAGCGCTGGTGGAAAGCGGCTTGCCCGCCGACGCGGTGCAACTGGTGCAAACCACCGAGCGGGAGGTGGTGGGCCAACTCATCACCATGCCGCAGTATGTGGACGTGATCATCCCGCGCGGTGGCAAGTCGCTCATCGAGCGCATCAGCCGCGACGCCAAAGTACCCGTCATCAAACATCTGGACGGCAATTGCCACGTCTATGTGGACGACCCCTGCGACCTGGACATGGCGGTGCGCGTGGCCGATAACGCCAAGACCAACAAATACAGCCCTTGCAACGCGAGTGAAAGCCTGCTGGTGGCGCGCGGCGTTGCAGCGGACTTCTTGCCCCGCATTGCAGCGGTGTTCGCCGCCAAAGGGGTAGAGATGCGCTGCGACCCCGAAGCGCTTGCCCTGGTGAAAAGTGCCGTTCGGCCTGAGCCTGTCGAAGGCCAGCACGCGCCCGTGATCGTCGCCGCCACCGAGCAAGATTGGTTCGAAGAATTCCTCGCGCCCATCATCAGCATCAAAGTGGTGACCGGGCTAGACGCGGCCATTGCCCACATCAACCACTACGGCAGCCACCACACCGACGCCATCATCACCCGCGACCACATGAACGCCCAGGCCTTCTTGCGCGAGGTGGATTCCGGCAGCGTGATGGTCAATGCCAGCACGCGTTTTGCCGATGGGTTTGAGTACGGCCTGGGGGCTGAGATCGGCATCAGCACCGACAAATTCCACGCCCGTGGGCCGGTGGGTCTTGAAGGCCTCACCTCGCTGAAATACATTGTGTTGGGGCAGGGAGAAATAAGGACTTAAACCATGGTGCCGCACCTCATCACCGCCCTGAACGGCCCGATCAACGAGCTGGAGCAGCGCGTGCTGGACGCCACGCCCGCCATTGAGCGCTGGTTTCGCCTGGAGTGGATGGAGCACACCCCGCCGTTTTACAGCTCGGTGGACATCCGAAACGCAGGCTTCAAGCTCGCGCCGGTGGACACCAACCTCTTTCCCGGTGGCTGGAACAACCTCACCCCCGCCATGCTGCCACTGGCCGTGCAGGCGGCGATGGCCGCGATAGAAAAAATCTGCCCCGAAGCGCGCAACCTGTTGCTCATCCCCGAGAACCACTCCCGCAACACTTTTTATCTGAGCAACTTGGCGCAGTTGCGGCGCATCTTTCACATGGCGGGTCTGAACGTGCGCATCGGCTCCATCGACCCGGCCATCAAAAAAACCACCACCATCGAGCTGCCCCATGGTGAGTCCATCACGCTGGAGCCGGTGATCCGCAGCAAACGCCGTCTGGGCGTGAAGAACTTCGACCCCTGCACGATTTTGCTCAACAATGACTTGAGCGCGGGCATTCCCGGCATTCTGGAAGACTTGCACGAGCAGTACCTCTTGCCCCCGCTGCACGCAGGCTGGTGTGTGCGCCGCAAGAGCCACCATTTCAAAAGCTACGAAGAGGTGTCCAAACGCTTTGGCAAGCTGCTGGGCATTGACCCCTGGTTGATCAACCCAATGTTCAACCACTGCGGTGAGATCGACTTCACGCAAGGTGCGGGCATGGACTGCCTGAGCACCAACGTGGACGCCTTGCTGGGCAAAGTGCGCCGCAAGTACAAGGAATACGGCATCAAGGAAAAGCCCTTTGTCGTCGTCAAGGCCGACAATGGCACTTACGGCATGGGCATCATGACGGTGCGCGATGCCAAGGAGCTTGAAACCCTCAACCGCAAGACCCGCAACAAGATGGCGGTCATCAAGGACGGTGCCGCGGTTAACGAAGTCATCATCCAGGAAGGTGTGTTGACCCACGAGCGCGTACACGACGCCGTGGCCGAGCCCGTGGTGTACATGATGGACCGCTACGTGGTGGGCGGTTTTTACCGCGTGCATGCGGATCGAGGCGAAGACGAGAACCTCAACGCACCGGGTTCCAGCTTTGTGCCGCTGGCCTTTGCCGACAGCCCGCATCTGCCCCAGCCCGGTATCAAGCCGGGGGCCAGCATGCCGAACCGCTTCTACATGTACGGGGTGATTGGGCGTCTGGCCATGCTGGCTGCCAGCTACGAACTCGAAGCCACCGACCCGCAGGCCGAGAGCTACGACTAAGATTCAGACCGGTTCCGAATAGGTTCCGAATAAGTTCATCCGAATCCAAGTTGCTGCAATGCAACATTTTCACATTTCTGTGAATTTAGAGACCCTGAATCGGCGCAAGTCCGCGTCAGCCGTCGCACAATAGCCATCCCAAATACCACGGAACCCCGCCCTTCAAAACGGGGTGTTTTTGTGTCATCCAGCAAATCCTCACTTTCGGCCCTCACCCTGGGTGCCATCGGCGTTGTGTATGGCGATATCGGCACCAGCGTTCTGTATGCCATCAAAGAGGTCTTTGGTTCGGGCCATGTCCCCTTCACCCCGGACAACGTGATGGGCATCTTGTCCATCTTTTTTTGGACGCTGACGGTGATCGTGTCCATCAAGTACGTAGGCTTGGTGCTGCGGGCGGACAACAACGGTGAAGGCGGCTTGGTGGCCATGCTGGCCCTGGCCTCGCAAAGCGTAAAGGACAAGCCTGTGCTGCGCCGCTGGCTGCTGGGCATTGGCATCTTTGGCACCTGCTTGTTTTATGGCGATGGGGTCATCACCCCGGCCATCTCCGTCCTGTCGGCGGTCGAAGGTTTGGAAATTATTTCGCCCGCCTTCACCAAAGCGGTGATCCCGCTCACGCTGGTGATTTTGTTTGGCCTGTTCGCTGTTCAAAAACACGGCACCACGGGCATCGGCAAGTTCTTCGGCCCCATCACCCTGGCTTGGTTCGCCGCAATCGCCGTGCTCGGTGTGGTGCAGATTGCTGCCAACCCGGCCATTCTGTGGGCACTCAGTCCGCATTACGCCCTGGGCTTCATGTTCCATAACCCGGGCGTGACCTTCATTATTTTGGGTGCCGTGGTCTTGTGTGTCACGGGAGCTGAGGCCTTGTACGCCGACATGGGCCACTTTGGCCGATTGCCCATTCGCCTGGCCTGGTTCAGCGTGGTCATGCCCGCGCTCACGCTCAACTACTTTGGCCAGGGCGCGCTCTTGCTCAAGAACCCTGAGGCGGTGAAAAACCCCTTCTACCTGATGGCCCCGGATTGGGCGCTGGTGCCCTTGGTCTTGTTGGCCACCATGGCCACCGTCATCGCCTCGCAGGCCTTGATCACCGGGGCCTTCAGCGTCACCAAGCAAGTCATTCAGCTCGGCTACCTGCCCCGCTTGCAGGTGCAGCACACCAGCGTTCGCGACACCGGGCAAATCTACATGCCCTTCGTGAATTGGGGCTTGTACGTGGCCATCGTGATGGCGGTGGTGATGTTCAAATCGTCCAGCAACTTGGCATCGGCCTACGGCATCGCGGTGACGCTGGACATGCTCATCACCACGACGCTGACCTTCTTCGTGATCCGCTACAGCTGGAACTATCCGTTGGCGCTGTGCATTGCGGCCACAGGATTTTTCTTCCTCGTGGACATGGCCTTTTTTGCCTCCAACATGATGAAACTGTTTGAGGGCGGCTGGTTCCCCTTGCTGATTGGTGGGGCCATCTTTGCCCTGATGACCACGTGGAAGAGGGGGCGCGAATTGCTCACCCAAGCCATGCAAAACGAAGCACTGGATCTGCCCAGTTTTCTGGATGCAGTGTTCATCAGCCCCCCGGTACGGGTGGAGGGAACAGCCGTTTTCTTGACGGCCGAACCCGGCACGGTGCCCAATGCCATGCTGCATAACCTCAAGCACAACAAGGTGCTGCACGCCAACAACCTGTTCGTGACCGTGCAGCACCATGAAGTGCCATGGATTGGTCTGGACAAGCGGGTGGAGATCGAACCGCTGGGCCACGACTGCTGGCAAGTCGTGGTGCACTATGGCTTCAAAAATGATCCCGACTTGCCCAAGGCTCTGCACCTCTTGCGTGGGCAGGGCTGTGAGTTGAATGACATGACCACCAGCTACTTTCTCTCGCGCGACATCGTGATCCCCACCATTGGCGGGGGCATGGCCACCTGGCGCGAAAAACTGTTTGCCCAGATGCACCACAACGCCAGCGGCGCGGCGGCTTTTCTAAACTTGCCCAATAACGCGGTGGTGGAGTTGGGCTCGAAGATCGAAATATGAACCTGCTCTTTATTGCCGACCCGTTAGAGTCCTTCCAGATTTACAAGGACACCACGTTCGCCATGATGCGCGAGGCGCAGCGGCGTGGCCACAGCGTGGCAGTGTGCGAGCCCAAAGACATGGCTTGGCAACGGGGTGGCCGCGTGCAGACGCAGGTGCGGCGCATCACTCTCACGGGGGACAAGACAAACTGGTTCACCGAGTTGGCGCAATCACCGGGTGAAGCACGCTGCGAGTTGAGGGACTTTGACGCCATCGTCATGCGCAAAGACCCACCCTTTGACAGCGAATATTTCTACGCCACGCACCTGCTAGAGCAGGCCGAGCGCGAGGGGGCCAGGGTCTTCAACAAGCCACGCGCCCTGCGGGATCACCCCGAAAAACTGGCGATCATGGAGTTCCCCCAGTTCATCGGCCCGACGCTGGTGACGCGCGACGCCGCAGCCATCAAACAGTTCCACGCCGAGCACCGTGACATCATCCTCAAGCCGCTGGACGGCATGGGCGGCATGGGCATCTTCCGCGTCGG
>CANCDA010000171.1 GCA_947374705.1 Comamonadaceae bacterium
GATGGTCTCAAAAGCGAAGGTGTCAAACTTGGCTTTGACTTCTGGATCTGCCAGCACTTTGAGCACGTCAGCATGGATCTTAGCCTTCACGTCAGCGGCAATGCCCTTGGGCGCGAGCAGCGACACGAAAGAGTTGACTTCAAATCCAGCCGGGCCACCGGACTCAGCCATGGTGGGCACGCCCGGCATTTGCGGTACGCGCTTGGCCGCTGCCACCGCGATGTAGCGCAGCTTGCCCGCCTTGAAAATGCCCTGGCTGGAGGGCAGGCTGCCAAAGCTCCACTGCAACTCGCCCGAGCCGACCGAGGTGAACAACTGTGACATCTCGCGGTAGGCCACGTGGGTCATGTCGATGCCGCTGAGCAACTCCAGTTGCTCGCCGCCCAAGTGGCCCGGGCTGCCAATGCCCCAGGAGCCGAAGTTGACCTTGCCCGGCGCGGCCTTGGCGGCGGCGATCAGGTCTTTCATGTTTTGCCACTTGGAGTCGGTGGGTACGGCGACAAAGAAGGGCGTGCGAAACAGCGGCGCCACTGGGTCGAAATGATTCAAGGTGACGTAGCCCTTGGCCTTGTACAGCAGCGGCAAGGCGGAGAGGTGTTCGCTGTCGAACTGCACCAGGGTGTAGCCGTCAGCCGGTGCGCGTTGCGAGGCTTCAATGGCAATGAAGCCGCCGCCACCGGGTTTGTTGTTGATCAGCACCGGTTGACCCCAGAGCTTGGACAGTTTTTCGGACACCTGGCGCAGCACGGCGTCCGGGCCACTACCGGCGGGGAAGGCCGTGACGATGGTCACTGGCTTGGTTGGGAAGTTGCTTGGCTGGGCTGCGGCGGGCAGGCCCAGGGCGATGGTCGCGGCGAAGGCCAGCGAGAGCAGTGAAGTTGGGTTGAGAGATTTCACAAGCGTATCCAGAAGAGTTGAAAATTGAGGGGCAAGGGTGGATTCAGATTTCGAGCATGAAGCCGTCAAAGAACGCGGCCAGCGCATCGGTGTCGCCCAGCGGCAAGATGTGCGCGATGTACTGGTCGGGGCGCACCAGCACCAGGCAGCCGTGCGCGCGGTCGATGCCACGCAGGGTGTAGATGCTTTGCTTGGCATCTTCCAGCGCACAGAAGGCTTTCTCATAGTCGCGCACACCGTAGCGGCCTTTGTGCGGAAATAGCAGCTCGGGCAGATCGGTGATGGCCAGTGTGTGATGGCTTTGCTGGAACACGGCGCGCACATCAAAGACAGCGTCAATGTCTGCGCCTGCCGGGGTGTAGCGCTTGAGTGGGGATTGCGCTGATTCACTCAGGTAGCTGCACAGTTGGCCGACGGGTGAGGTGGGCTCTGCACGATCAGTCTGCCCCGCAAACGCCATGAGACGCCAGCGCCCATCCGCTTTCAGCGTCTCGCCCAATTGCATCAGCTTGCCGTCGCCCAAGCGGGTGACCGGTGTGGAATGAAAGCGTGTGCCGATCACCAGCCCCTGAGCCAAGTGTTGGTGGGTGGATGCCCCTGTGAGCAGCGCAGGCGTGTAGCGCGTGGCCGTGCCTGCCGTGTAGCGGCCATGCTGCACGAAGTAGCGCTGCACGTCGGCGGCGTCCATGCCTGTGCCGTCTGCGTCGCCCGGCTTCTTCAAAGGCGCGCTGAGCATCTTGGCCCATTCGCGGTCGAAGTCGATCAGCTCTTTGGCCACGGCTTGGCGCTCGGCGGAGTAGGTGTGCAGCAAACTGGCCGGGCTGCGCCCTTGCAGCACGGCGGCCAGCTTCCAGCCCAGGTTGAAGGCGTCTTGCATCGACACGTTCATGCCCTGGCCCGCTTTGGGGCTGTGGGTGTGGCAGGCATCGCCCGCGATGAAGATGTGCGGCAAGCGGGTCGTCACCTCTTCGGCTTGGAGGTCATCAAAGCGGTCGGTCAGCCGCTGGCCGATTTCATAAACCGACCACCAGGCCACTTCTTTGATGTCCAGCGTGTAGGGCTTGAAAATGCGCTGGGCGGCGGCAATCAATTGCTCCAGGGTGATGTTGCGGGCCGCCACGCGCTCGTTGGGGTTGAGCTTGTCCAACTCCACATACAGGCGCACCAGGTAACCGCCTTCACGCGGAATGATCAGAACACTGCCCTCATCGGCAGACTGGATCAGCGATTTGAAACGGACGTCGGGAAAGTCGGTGACCACCAGCACGTCCATCACGCCCCAGGCGTGGTTGGCCGAATCGCCCTTGAGGGACAAGCCCATGGACTGACGCACGGCGCTGCGCGCACCGTCGCAGCCCACCACGTAGCGGGCGCGGATGGTTTCGATCTGGCCTTCGTGGCCAGCGTCTTGCCGCTCGAAGCGGGCGGTGACGGGATGATCCGACACGCCATCGGGCTCACGCGCCAGACCCGCCAGCTTGCGGCTGTAATGCGGCACCAGCCGCGCTGCTGAGCGCTGCATGGTCTCCAGGTAAAAGTCGTGCACACGTGCCTGGTTCAAGATCACGTGCGGCATGTGGGAGAGGCCGTCTTCCACGTCTTGCACGCGCCCGCTGCGCACAATGTGCTGGCGGTCACCGCCTTGGCTATCGTCGGGTTTCCAGAAGGTCGTCTCATTGACCCAGTACGACTCTTTCAACACGCGCTCGGCAAAACCGAAAGCATCGAACATCTCCAGCGTGCGGCAAGCCACGCCATCGGCCTGGCCCAATTGCAAGGGGCCAGGTTTTTGCTCCACGATCACGGTGCGGATGTCGGGGAAGGCCGATAGCTGCGCCGCCAGTGTCAACCCCGCGGGGCCGCAGCCCACGATCAACACATCGGCTTCGGTGGGCAAAGTGCCTTGCGTGGTCGGTATGCCAACGCTGGGTGCAGCATCCAAAAGCCCGGGGTCGCCGGTGCGAAATCCGTTGAGGTGAAATTGCATGTTTGTCTCCGTCTCGTTTGATGAGCCATGACTGTCGCAGGCCTAGACTATTTCGTCAAAGCCAACTATCGAATATTAAGTATATTGTTTTGATATACAGAGATACACTCCCCTCCATGGCAAAACTTGATCTGGACTGGCTCCACGTTTTCGTTGAAATCTACAAAACCCAAAGCGTCTCGCGCGCAGCGCAGGCGCTGGGCATGGAGCAGGCCAGCGCCAGCCTGGTTTTAACCAAGCTGCGCCGCCATTTTGATGACCCGCTTTTCTGCCGCACCTCAGCCGGTATGGAGCCGACACCTCGTGCGCAAACCATCTACCCCGACGTGCTGGAGGCGTTGGTTCGGCTTGAAAAAGCACGCGGGGCCACCGGTGCTTTTTTGCCCCAGCAGGCTCAGCGCGATTTCCGCATCTGCATGACCGACATCAGCGAGATTGTGCTGCTGCCACGGCTCATCAACCACCTGCAGACCACAGCGCCGGGCCTCGTCGTGGAGGCTGAGAAGATTTCAGCTGAGAGCCGTCGCAAACTGGAGTCTGGCGACATTGATCTGGCCGTGGGTTTCACGCCTGACTTGGAGGCCGGGTTTTACCAGCAAGCCCTGTTTGCGCAGGACTTCGTGTGCCTCGCCTCCAGCGCGCACCCGCGCGTGGGCAGCAAACTCACGCGCAAGGCCTTCTCCAACGAGGGGCACATCCTGGTCATGGCCTCGGGCACGGGCCATTCCATTGTGGACAAAGTGCTGGCCCAGAACAAAGTGGAGCGTCAGGTGGTGCTGCGCGTGGACAGCTTTCTGGGCGTGGCCCGCATCGTGGCCCAAACCGAGTTGCTGGTGATCGTGCCACGGCAGCTAGGGCATGCACTGGCGCAACAGGAAAATGTCAAGCTGCTGGAGCCGCCCGTGCCGCTACCCGCCTACAAGGTTAAACAGCATTGGCACGAGCGTTTTAACCGGGATGCGGGCAATATCTGGCTGCGCAAGACCATGGCTGAACTTTTCTCGGGCATTAACGTGAACTCTTGATTTATTATTGCGCCCTCAGCCACACCCCGTGGCGTCAACCGGAGCAATCACCATGGCCAAAGGCGATCAAAAAAGTAACAAGATGGCGAAGAAGCCCAAAAAGGACACTTCAGCCCCCAAAGAGCACACTTCAGACCGCCCCATGTCCCCCATGACCGCCGTCATTCCACGCGGCAAGGACAAGGATAAGTTCAAGTAATGGTCGTTTGATCCAGCCTCACACCATGCAAGCCACAGATATCCTGCACTTCTGGTTTGACGAGCTGGACAACCACCGCCGCTTTGCCAAAGACGCCGCGCTGGACGCTTTGATGCGTGAGCGCTTCGGTGTCACCTTGCAAGCGGCCATTCGCGGTGAGCTGGCGCACTGGCGCGCCACGCCGCAGGGGCGGCTGGCCGAAATCATTGTGCTGGACCAGTTCTCGCGCAATATCTTTCGCGACCAGCCCACTTCATTTGCGCAAGACCCGCAGGCACTGGCGCTGGCGCAAGCGCTGGTGGCCAGCGGGCAGGCCATTACCCTCGTGCCTGAGCAACGCGCCTTTGCCTACATGCCCTTCATGCACAGTGAGTCTTTGTTGATTCATTCGCAAGCCGTGCTGCTGTTTTCTGAGTCGGGGCTTGAAGGCAATTTAAACTACGAGCGCAAGCACCAGGCCATCATCGAGCGCTTTGGCCGCTTCCCGCATCGCAATGCAATTTTGGGGCGTGCGTCCACACCCGAGGAAGAAACGTTCTTGCAGCAGCCGGGGTCGTCGTTTTAGCGCGGCTTGAGCATCCACCGAGCCGACTCATACTGCTCTTCGGCCCAAGGCACGCATCTTGGTGAGCCAGGTTTTGACATCGGCCTCGTCCAATTTATCCACGCTGCCAATCAAGGTCTCATTCACGGGCTTGATGCCAATAAAACCCAGGATGTTGCGCTCCAAAGATTTGACGCTGTGGGCGCGAAAGTAATAGCGATAGACCAAGGCGGGCATGCCCATGGTGACGACCACGCGCGCGCTGCGCCCGGTCAAGGCTTTGTGCACAAAGGGGTTGCCGTCTGCGGACTTGAAGGCAAAGCCGGGTCGCGCCACTTGTTCCAAAAAACCTTTGAGCAAAGCAGGCATGTCGCCCAGCCACAGGGGGAAGAAAAACACGATGTGTTCGGCCCACATTAAGTCGTCTTGCACCGTCTTTAAGCCAGCGGGCAAGGGGCCATGCTGCCACTCATAGGGGTTGCGCAAAATATCAAAATTCAGCCGGGCTACATCAATGGTGCGCAACTCGAACCCGCCGGCTCGTGCGCCTTCGGCATAGGCGTCGGCCAGCGCGTGGCACAAATGGGGTTGGGCGGCGTCAGGGTGACCCTGAATCAGCAGGATGCGTGGGGCGTACATGATGACCCTTCCAGACAAGGCATGGGCTCATGGTGGCAGCTTCAGGGTTAGCTTGATTTGCGATGGGTCAAGCTTTGGGGGGTTTTCAAGTAGGCGCTCAGGCCTGGAACGTCCCGC
>CANCDA010000172.1 GCA_947374705.1 Comamonadaceae bacterium
ACCCGGTTTGCCGCGCCACCATCAAGCCCAGGGCAGGTGCGGGCGTGGGGGGCAACTGGTGATGGCGGATATTCAAACTGGGGGCTTGCTTGTTGAGAATCAATGCTCTGACTTCGTCGTCCATTTGCATGCCCGGCAGGTTTTTCTGCACCAACTCGGCCAAGTAAGCCATAACGGTCTCTTTGTCCGCGCCTGCTTTGGCCTTCTCGTCCAGGCGGTCAGAGATAGCCTGGAATGACATCTTGAAGCCGCCGATGACACGCAGCATGTCCGCGTTCACCACCAATGACGAGCCCGGCCCGGTTGAGCCTTTGGGGCGCTGCGCTGAAGTGGGCGTGAAGCCACCGGTTTCATGATCGCCCGTGACAATCACCAGTGTGTCCGGGTGTTTTTTACGATACGCCAGTGCCACTTTGACCGCATCGTCAAACGCCCACAGCTCGTGCATCAGCGCCCCCACATCGTTTTCATGGCCCGCCGTATCTGTGTTTTCATTCTCGACAAACAACACAAAACCTTTGTTGGACGCAGCGGACAAGACCTTGAGCGCCGACGTCGTCATCTCCGCAAGACTGGGCTGTTTGACTGCATCCCGGTCAATGGCGAAGTCCATGGCCTCGTCTGCAAAAAGACCCAGCAATTTGGCCTTGCGTGGCGGCAATGGCGCGGCCAAGTCAGCCGTTTGGGTGGCGACGGCGTAACCTTTTTTGCGAAATGCCTCCACCATGTCCCGCTCGTCTTTGCGTTTGCCGCCGTCAATGCCATCGAGCTTGAAATAATCTGCGCCACCGCCCAGCAACACATCGGGCGCCAGGGCCAGGTACTGGTTGACGATGAACTCATAGTCACGCCGAGATTTGGCGTTCACGCTGAATGCAGCGGGGCTAGCGTCGTACAGCATGGAGGTCGTGACCAAGCCAATTTTTTTGCCTCGGCTACGCGCGTCTTGCATCAAGGTGGCTGGTGATGCACCCTGTGGTGTGGTTGATATCGCGCCATTGTTGGCCTTGTGGCCGGTGGACATGGCGGACGCGGCAGCGGCTGAATCCGTGACGTAGGCGTTGTTGGAAAGGGTTGACATCAAGCCCAGCGTCCCGTGGCGCATGACTTCGGAGGTCACCGCAAAGGGTTGGCTGCGCAACAGCTCACTTGAATAACGGCCAAATTCAATCTGCGTCGCCGCCGCGCCATCGGCGAACATGATGATGATGTTTTTGGGCGTTTGCGCGTGGGCTGGGGCCATGGTGACCACGCCTGCAACACACACCACGGCGCTGACCTGAGCACACGCCCGTATGAGGAATTGAGAAAGGTTTGAGGTTTTCATCTCCCAATGATGCCATGGGAAAATCAGCCCATGAACAAAGCCCAGATCGAACACTTCTTCGCCACACTCCAGGCCGCTAACCCCAACCCCGTGACCGAGCTGGAATACACCAGCGTGTTTGAGTTGTTGGTGGCGGTGCTGCTGTCAGCCCAGGCCACCGATGTGGGCGTGAACAAGGCCACGCGCAAACTGTTCCCCGTGGCCAACACGCCGCAGAAAATCCTTGATTTGGGGCTGGACGGGCTAGAGAATTACATCAAAACCATCGGCCTGTACCACAGCAAGGCCAAGCACTTGATGCAGACCTGTCAGATACTGGTTGAACAGTTCAACGGTGAAGTCCCTCGCACCCGTGCAGAGCTAGAGACTTTGCCCGGCGTGGGCCGCAAGACGGCCAATGTGGTGTTGAACTCTGCCTTTGGTGAGCCCACTTGTGCTGTGGACACGCACATCTTTCGCATGGGCAACCGCACGGGGCTGGCCCCCGGCAAGACGCCGCTGGCGGTGGAGTTGAAGTTGCTCAAGCGCATCCCCCCGCACTACTTGGTTAACGCCCACCATTGGTTGATCTTGCATGGCCGCTACGTTTGCCAAGCGCGCAAGCCGCAGTGCTGGGTGTGCAGCGTGGCAGCGGATTGTGATTACAAGCCGAAGACGACGGCTTAGCGAACCAAGCGCACCAGCACGCCAAAGGTGTTGCGCCCCGTGCTCCTGACTGCACCCTGCGCAAAGTCAACACTCCAGGCCGAGGACGACAACTGCACATCCGGGGTTGACGACCAATAGGCGGTGGTTGCCGTACCCGGGAAAGCCACGGTATCGAGCGAAGGGAATGTTTTGTTCTCATCCACCAGACTTCTCAGCTCTTTGATGTTGGGCAAGCGCCAGCCGGTCTGCGTGGCGGCATAGGCCAGGGCACCTTCGTGCGTCAACACCGTTAAACCACCGACACAGCTGGTGCCACTCCAGGTTTGGCCTGTTGAGCAACGACGCCAGGTCAGGCCCGTTTGGGTATCGGTCACCTCGGAGCCGTCAGTCGAAAATGTGTAGCGAGATTGCGCCTGAGCAGGCGTCCATGCCGTCAGGGTCATCCCCAAAGCTGCCACACACAGTGACCATGAAATGGAGGGAAGATTCAAGATTTTCATGGGGATTTTCTTTCTGATTGAGGTCGTTCTGACGCAGACTAGCGCACAAGCCGGAGTTCCTGCGGTGCACTTGATTCCACTCGACCCCTGACAAAATCAACCACCCATACGTTGGCGCTAGTCCCACTGAGGTATTGAGTACCTGTGATGTAGGCGGCGCTGCGGGTGGTTAAAAACCAATTCAAGTCAATTGCAAACAGGGGGTTGCTAGAGCCATAGTTCACCAGACTTTGCAGCTCATTGGGCGTGGGCAAACGCCAATCGGAAAAACCACATAGGCTGGCAGCATTGGCTGCATTGCGCAAGCTCAATGCCTCCGAGTTCTGAGCACTGCCGGGCAAGGCCGTGAGCGTGGTGCTGGTACGCTGCCAAGTCAAACCGGTCACATTGTCTTTGAGGCAATTCGGATTTGTACTGATCGTCGTGGTCGTGGTGGTGGTGGTACCGATCGTGGTCGTCACGGTCGTGGTTGTCGAGGTCAATGCGCTGTAACTCAATCCCAGCCAACCATCAGTGCTGTCAGCGTTGACCACATCGCGCCCAACCATGCCGTCTTGCTGGGCATTGAGTGCAATGGCCGCAGCACTGGTGCAGCTGATCAATGCATCGCTGCCCGCGCCGTAGCACTGGTTGGCGGTGATGCCTGTGTCTGTCAACAAGCTCAAGCTGGTGGCCGCGGTGACCGGCGTTGCCGCTGTGATGTTCAAGGTTTGCTGCCCGATCCACCAGCCCCCGTTGGCTGGCGTGTCGTTGTTGACGACAACCTCAACATTGCCCGTTGTGGCCCCTGTCGTGCACACCGTTGAAAAACCACGGTCTGTGGCGTTGGTCGGACTCTGGCACGTTCCGCCGGGCATAGACACGACGGAAGTCAGAGGAATGTTCGCGCCCAACACCGTGAACAGCGTGGCCGTCCCTGAGGGTGCGGTCGTGGGCGTGAACGAGGTGATTACCGGATCAGTCGGGAGAGGGGTTACGGTGGGCGTTGTTGTCGTCGTTGTTGTTGACGGCGGCGTTACCGAAGCCGTCGGTGTGGGCGTTGTCGTACTTGTAGGTGTGCGGGTGACGGTGGTCGTCCCGCCGCCGCCGCAAGCCGCCAGCGTGGAAGACAAAACTAATGCGGTCGTGATCAGCCGAAAAGTCGTTAAATTTGGGTTGGAATTTCTATGCATAGACATCACCTTTTGGAGCGCGCAGTTTACTTGGAATCAATTACAGCTCACGCTCCCACCACTGCCCCCATTCAGGCGTGGCTTTGGGCCACTGATCGGCGCGCTCAACAGCTGTCAGGCCCTCCGCCAGCAAAGTCATGGCCCGCGCCACACCTGCGTGCGTGATCCAGACACTGGGCCCTGCATGTCTCAAGGTGTCAGCACGGGCTGAGGCCACACGCTGCATGAACTCGCCCACACTCTCGCGTCCGCCAAAGCGGCAGGTGCTGAAGTTAGCCATCCAATGGTCGAAGTCATGCTTCGGAATAGCGTCCCAACGCACGCCTTCCCAGCAACCAAAATCCATCTCGGCCAAGCGGGCATTCGGCATGGCATGCAAATCCGGACGCAAGGCCTCCAAAGCTTGCGCCAGTTGGAGGCAACGTTGCAGGGGGGAGCTCATCACGCGCACACCCTGCGGCAAGACAAGAGCCAAAGCCTGTGCACTGGTTTGAGTCGCCTCGGCATCAGCCGCCATGTCGGTGGCGCCATAGCAAACACCGGGCGCTATCAAGGGCCGCGCGTGGCGCACCAGCCAGAGCTTCATGGCCACCCACTCATAAAGACAGGGCCAGCCCGAGATAAAACACCAGCTCGCACACCTGTTGCGTCGCCCCTAGACAATCGCCCGTGAAACCCTGCAAGCGGCGCGCAAACAGCCGCCATAGGCCGAGGAAAGCCAGGCCAGATGCCAGCAACGGCCACAACCAGAACACATCGTCGAAGACCCATTGCACCAGCGCCAGTGCGCCCAGCAGCCAGACACCGGCCACGATCAAGCTGGGTGTGCTGATTTGCTCCGCCAGTGATTTTGATTTGGAGTTGGCAGCATCCCCCACATAAGGCAACACACGGATCAGCAGCAAGGGCCAAGCGCGTGAACTCACATGCGCGGCCAGCAAACCTGCGCACACCAGCCCCGTGTCCACACTGTCCAACAGACTCAGCAGCGCCACCTTCATCAGCAGTGCCAACACCAAGGCCAACACACCGAACGCCCCCACGCGCGAGTCCTTCATGATCTCCAGCGCCCGCGTCCGCTCATGCGTGCCGCCAAGCCCATCGACCACGTCAGCCAACCCGTCTTCATGCAAAGCCCCGGTGAGTAAAACCGTGAAGCCCGTGCTGGTCACTGCCGCCACCAGCGCGGCCCCCGGCGCATCAGGCAAGAGCCCGCGCAGACCCGCAAAGCTCAATGCCGCCAACCCGCCGACCAACCAGCCCACGCCAGGAAAATGCGCGGTACTGGCGCGCATCAGATCCGGGCTGTAACCCACCCACGCGGCCAGCCGACCGGTGACCGGGATGCGGGTGAAAAATTGCAGCGCCAGCAAGGTGTGCCGTATGAAGTTCATGGCGGGTATGTGGGTTGGTTAGTGGCTTGCTTTTTCCGACACACCAGCCGACTCAAAACTGGCCATCTCACGCAGCATGCGGCAGGCCGACTCCAGCAAAGGCCAGGCCAGCGCCGCGCCCGAGCCCTCACCCAGGCGCAGACCCAAGTCCAGCAGCGGCTGCGCACCCAGGTGTTGCAACATCAGGGCGTGGCCCAGCTCACCCGATCGATGGGCAAACACGCAACGCTGCAAGACCTGCGGTTGCAGGGCATAGGCCACCAGCACCGCCGAGCTGGCGATAAAGCCATCCACCACAATCACACGCCGCTCCTGCGCGGCCTGCAGCACAGCCCCCAGCAAGGTAG
>CANCDA010000173.1 GCA_947374705.1 Comamonadaceae bacterium
TGGCCAATGCGCCGGATCGGTGTGCCTTCGGTGTGGCTCAAAAATTCGGTTTCACTCCACAGGTACATCGACACCAATTGCTGCCCACTTAAGCCCTTTCGCTCGTCAAAGTCGGGCAGCGCACTGCGCTGGGCAAACTTGTTCCAGGGGCAAATCAACTGGCAGTCATCGCAGCCATAAATCCGGTTGCCCATGAGCGGGCGCAGCTCCAGTGGAATGCGGCCTGCGTGCTCAATCGTCAGATAAGAAATGCAGCGCCGTGCGTCCAGCCGGTACGGCGCGATGATGGCTTGGGTGGGGCACACGTCAATGCATGACGTACAAGTGCCGCAGTGCCCGCTGACGGGCTCGGTCGCAGGCAGGGCCACATCGACATAAATTTCACCGAGAAAAAACATTGAGCCCGCCTCACGGTTGAGCACCAGGGTGTGCTTACCGCGCCAGCCCTGGCCGCTGCGCGCGGCGAGTTCGGCCTCTAGCACCGGGGCCGAGTCGGTGAAGGCGCGATAGCCAAAAGGGCCGATGTGTTGCGCCATGCGATCGGCCAGTTTTTGCAGGCGAGAGCGCAGCACCTTGTGGTAATCCCGCCCCCGGGCATAGACCGACACCACGGCCTCATCGGGCCGCTGCAAGCGCGCAAACTCCAGCGCCTGCCAGCCTTCGGGCGTGTGGGCGGGCAAGTAATCCATGCGCGCGGTGATGACGCTCACCGTGCCCGGCACCAGCTCGGCCGGACGTGCCCGCCTCAGGCCATGCGCTGCCATATAGGCCATGTCGCCATGAAAGCCACGCGCCAACCAATCCAGCAAGCCCGCCTCGGCGCTGCTCAAATCCACACCGCTGACGCCAATTTGAGAGAATCCAAGCTCAAGGGCCCAGCCCTGGATCAAGGAAATGAATTGAGTGTTGTTGAGCGTCACCCGCCCATTGTAAAAAGTCTGCGCTGCCCGGACGAGTCTGCCACGCAGGCCTTGGCTGAAAACCTGGCCACCAACCCGGCCTTGCGCAATGCCTTCATTGAGCTCCAAGGCGACTTGGGTGCGGGCAAGACCACGCTGGTGCGCCACCTGCTGCGCGCGCTGGGCGTGCAGGGGCGCATCAAGAGCCCGACCTATGCGGTGGTGGAGGCGTATGAGGTGCCAGGGCATGAGGTCAACAGCCCTCTGAGCATCTGGCACTTCGACTTCTACCGTTTTCAAGACCCGCAAGAGTGGGAAGACGCGGGCTTTCGCGATATCTTTACCAGCCCTGGCCTGAAGCTGGCCGAGTGGCCGGACAAGGTGGGCGATCTGCTGCCACGCGCCGATCTGAGCATCCATCTAGCGACGCTGGACGACGAGGCACGTGTGCTCACCCTCACGGCGCAAAGCGCCATAGGCGAAGCGCTCTTGCACAACGCGCCAGGACTTCAAGATTTAACCCACAGCGAGGGCACGGCATGAAGCGCCGCGACCTGCTGGCCTCGGGCCCTTTGGTGCTGCTGCTAGGCCACCAGCAACTGGCACGCGGGGCCAGCATTGTGGCGGTGCGCGTTTGGCCCGCGCCGGACTATTCACGCGTCACCATTGAGTCCGACACCCAACTCATCGCCCGCCAAACCTTTGTTGCCAACCCGCCGCGCCTGGCGGTGGACATCGAGGGCATTGACCTCATCCCCACCCTGCGTGAGCTGGTGGCCAAAGTGCGCAGCGATGACCCCAACATCGCCGGCATCCGCGTCGGGCAAAACGCACCCAATGTGGTGCGGCTGGTGATTGACCTCAAACTGCCCATCACGCCGCAGGTGTTCACCCTGACCCCGGTGGCTGCTTACCAGCACCGACTGGTGTTGGATCTGCACCCGGTGCAGGTCGCCGATCCGCTGGCGGCCCTGATTGCCGAGCGCTTGAAAGACAAACCCGTCAGCTCGCCCGCCGCAGACCCGCTAGGCGAGCTCATGTCTCAGCGCTTGGGCCAAGCCACCAAAACGCTGCCCTTACCCGCAGCCGCCATACCCGCACCGACACAAACACACTCACCAACGCCCTCTCCAACGTCCGCACCAGAGCCACACACCGACCGCCTCATCATCATCGCCCTGGACCCCGGCCACGGCGGGGAAGACCCCGGTGCCATTGGCCCCAACGGCACGCGGGAAAAAGACGTGGTGCTCAAACTCGCCCACCTGCTGCGCGACCGCATCAACACCACCACCATCAAGGGCAACCCCATGCGCGCCTACCTCACGCGCGACGCTGATTTTTTTGTGCCCCTGCATGTGCGGGTGCAAAAAGCACGCAAGGTGCAGGCCGATCTGTTTGTCAGCCTGCATGCCGACGCCTTCTTCACCCCCCGCCCTCAGGGGGCCAGCGTCTTCGCCCTGAGCCAGGGCGGTGCCTCCAGCAGCGCGGCCAGGTGGATGGCCAACCAGGAAAACAAGGCCGACCTGATCGGTGGCATCAACGCGCAGGCCAAAGATGCCCAGGTGCAACGCGCCCTGCTCGACATGAGCACCACTGCGCAGATCAACGACAGCCTCAAACTGGGCGGCACGCTATTGGCAGAGATGGGCCGGGTGGGCAAGTTGCACAAACCCAAGGTGGAGCAAGCCAGCTTTGCCGTGCTCAAAGCGCCCGACATTCCCAGTGTGTTGGTGGAGGCCGCCTTCATCAGCAACCCGGAAGAAGAAGCCAAGCTCAACAGCGAGGCCTACCAAGAACAGCTCGCCAACGCGCTGATGCGTGGCATCGAGAGCTACTTCGCCCGCAACCCGCCACTCGCGCGCAGCCGCGTGACCTAGTGCGGCGCGAAGTCGCAGCACCTGAGCCCAGCCGCCGCTCTAATGGTCGTCAAAGCGCGGGTGCGACAGGCCTTCAGCGGGCGCACCGGTGTCGGGGTCAATCCAGTCGGAGATGCCGATCTCGTCCTCTGCCTCTTGCAAGGTTTCCCCAGGGCTGGGCGTCTCTTCGTCGGCCGACTCCAAGTCGGCCAGGGCCATGTCCAGACTCTCGAACGGGCCAAACTCATTGCGCCCGTCCAAGGTTCGCCAGTAGTAACCGTCGGGCCGCGACATGATTTGTTCACGACTTTTCTGGATGGCGGTACGGTCTGACACCGCACGTTCCACCGCTGTTTTCTTGCGCTTCATCACCATCTCCTCACAAGGATTGATCCAACTTTGACCATCATCAAGCTTGGCTCTTGGATCGACATTGCGCTAGATCAAACATCCCTTTGTGCTCACTCCAATGGGCTAGTGATACCGTCCATGTGCACGCCGTTGCGGCCCAAGCTTTTGGCGCGGTAGAGCGCGGCATCGGCGCGTTTGAGCAGGGCCGCAAACGTCAACTCTTGCGACAAGCTACTCACCCCAATGCTGACGGTGTAGTGGAGGGTCTGGCCCGCCACCGACACCGTCCTTTGACCCACCTGTTCAACCATGCGCACGGCCAAGGCATGGCCACCCTCCTGCGTGGTGCTGGGCAAGAGCACCGAGAATTCCTCCCCACCCAAGCGACCGATCACATCCGAATCGCGCAAAAGACCGCGCACGGTATGCACAAAGTCGCGCAGCACCGCGTCACCTGCGTCATGACCATGTTGATCATTGATTTGTTTGAAGTGATCCAGATCCAGCATCATCACCATCAGCGGCAAGTTGTAGCGCTGGGAGCGTGAGAACTCTTGCTCTGCCACGTCCAGAAAGTGACGGCGACTCAACGCATTCGTCAACACATCCACATTGGCCAACATGAGATTGGCCAACTCTGCGGCCTTGAGTCGCGTCACCTCTTCATGGCTCACCACGACCCGCCCGAGGGCATCACGCACCGGCAAGGCCCGCATGATGAACCAGCGGATTTCACCTGCGCTCTGGAATGAATACTCCATTTGGAAATGCGGCATCTCACCACCAATCACAGCGGCAATGCCTTGCGACGCCGTCAGCAGCATGACGCCATGTTCGCGCCCGATCAGGTGCTCAAGCACCTCAAAATACCGGACGCCGGGCGATCCGAATGAAGGCTCAAACCCCTGCGATTGAGCAAACTCTTGCCAAGCGACATTGGTTTGCAAGATATGCCCTTGCTGGTCCAGCACAGCAATGTGGGAGGACAAGGCATCAAACACCGCTTGTTGGAGGTGGTGGGCAATGCGCAAAATTTCTTGCGCATTGTCTTGGCTTGCCGTGTCATGTGCCATGCGTCTCGACTCCTCCGGTTTCAGTGGGGTTCTCGCTTAAGACATCGGCAAAGTGTAACCAAATACCCCACTTCGAGTCAGAAATTGTTCAGTCGGGCCGAACCTGGCCTTTTAACGCACGTCCGCAGCGGGTGAGCGCCTAGCCCGCCAAGCACCCAGCAGGATGAGCAGGCCGGGGATCAAAATCATCGCCCAAATGATTTTGTCCAGATGCGCTTTGACGAAAGGAAAATTGCCAAAGAAATAGCCGATGGTGACAATGCCGCCCACCCACAGGGCACCGCCCGTCACGTCAAAGAAGGTGAAGCGGCTGCGCGTCATTTGCGCCACCCCAGCAACGAAGGGCGCGAAGGTGCGCAGGAAGGGCATGAAGCGCGCGGCGATCAGGGTGACGCCGCCGTATTTCTCATAAAACGCATGGGCTTGGTTGAAGGCATTTTTATTGAAGTAACGCGAGTTTTCCCACTTGAAAACACGCGGCCCAAAGTAACGCCCCAGTGCGTAGTTGGACTGATTGCCCAAAATGGCAGCAGCCAGCAAGAGCCCGATCGAGAGCGGGTAACTCATCAAACCCACGCCGCACATCGCCCCCACCACAAACAGCAGCGAGTCACCCGGCAAAAACGGCATGACCACAACGCCGGTTTCCACAAAGATGATGAGAAACAACAGGGCATACACCCAAGTGCCGTGCGTTTGCACAAACACCTCCAGGTGCTTGTCAACGTGAAGGATGAAGTCGAGGAGAAGGGCAATGAATTCCATGCCCTGGATTATCCCCGCACGCTCACCCCTCAGCGCGCACCCCTGTGCGCCCTCAAACCGCGCAGTATTTCTCCTGAATCTCTGCGTTGGCCAAAAGCGCCTTGGCATCCCCCTGGTGCACGATGTGCCCCTGATCCAGGATGTAAGCCCGGTCTGAGATCGACAGCGCCCGCTCCACGTTTTGCTCCACCAGCAAAATCGTGGTGCCTTGCTGCTTCATGCGCACAAACAGCTCAAACATCTCGTCCACCAGCAGCGGCATGATGCCCTCGGACGGCTCGTCCAGCAAAATCATGCGGGGCCGCGCCATCATGGCGCGGGCAATGGCCAGCATTTGTTGCTCGCCACCTGACAATGACGTGCCGTCTTGGTCCAGGCGCTCTTTGAGCCTTGGAAAAGTCTGCGCAATCTC
>CANCDA010000174.1 GCA_947374705.1 Comamonadaceae bacterium
TCACCAAAATCCTGTTCCCCTCAGTGCTGCCCTACATGCTGACAGGCGTGCGCCTGGCCGTCGGCACGGCCTGGCTGGTGATCGTCGCCGCCGAGATGCTGACGGGCGGCGTGGGCATCGGTTTTTGGGTCTGGGACGAGTGGAACAACCTGAACGTCAAGAACATCATCATCGCCATCTTCGTGATCGGCATCGTCGGGCTGGCACTGGAATACGCCCTGATCAAACTCGCCACCGCATTTACTTTTGAAGAGGTGAAATCATGAACGACAGTCGCAACGCCAAATTCATCGAAATCCAAAACGTCGAGCAAAGTTTCAAAACAAAGAAAGGCCCCTACCTCGCCCTACGCGACATCAACCTCACCGTGGCCAAAGGCGAGTTTGTAGCACTGATCGGCCACTCGGGTTGCGGCAAATCCACGCTGCTCAATCTGATCGCCGGGCTGACCACGCCCACCCAGGGCACGCTGATCTGCGCCAACCGTGAGATCACCGGGCCCGGCCCTGACCGGGGCGTCGTGTTCCAAAACCACTCTCTGCTGCCCTGGTTGACCTGTTTTGAGAACGTGTACCTGGCGGTGGAGCGCGTGTTTGGTGCAGACGCCAAGAGCACCGGTGCACCATCGGACAACAAAGCCCAACTTCGTGCACGCACCGACGCAGCGCTGGCGTTGGTCGGCTTGACCGAAGCCGCTCAAAAACGCCCCGGCGAAATCTCGGGCGGCATGAAGCAGCGCGTGGGTATCGCCCGCGCCCTCTCCATGGAGCCCAAAGTGCTCTTGATGGATGAGCCCTTTGGCGCATTGGACGCGCTGACCCGCGCCAAACTGCAAGACGAGCTGCTGGAGATCGTGGCCCGCACCCAAAGCACGGTGGTGATGGTGACGCACGATGTGGACGAAGCCGTGCTGCTGTCCGACAAAATCGTGATGCTGACCAATGGGCCCGCCGCCACCATTGGCGAGGTGCTCCACGTCGATCTGCCGCGCCCCCGCCAGCGAGTGGCACTGGCCGACAACCCGCAGTACCAACACTACCGCAAGGCCGTGATTGACTTCCTCTACACGCGCCAGTCGCATGTGGAGAGCCGGGCGGCCTGAAGCATCACTGGGTGCACCGATTTGGCACGCTTCTCGCTTTTCTTTGGTGAACACAGCACCATTCACCAAGGATTTGCACCATGGCTTACTTCCGGACTTTTCTCAAATCAGGGCATGCACCGACTTTGTACGTGTCATTCATGTACTTCGCCTTCTCCTGCTGCATCTGGGTGATGAACGGGGCCATGGCGCCGTTCATTTCCGAAGATTTCGGGCTCTCACCCGCGCAAAAAGGGGTGATGCTGTCCATCCCTATTTTTGCGGGCGCACTCATGCGCTTTCCACTGGGCATGCTGTCGCAGTACATCGGGCGCAAAAATGCCACGCTGGTGGAGATGGGCATGATCGTGGTCGCGCTTTTGTTCGGCTACTTCTTCGTGGACTCCTACAACAGCCTGCTGGCCATGGGCGTGTTGCTAGGCATTGCCGGGGCCAGCTTTGGTGTGGCGCTCAGCTTGGGCTCGGGCTCCTTCCCCGCACGCTATAAGGGTCTGGCCATGGGCTTGGTGGGTGCAGGCAATGTGGGCACAGCCGTCTCGGTGCTGGTCGCCCCTGCCCTGGCCCAGCGCTTCGGCTGGCAAGCCGTGTACGGCATCGCGGCCGTGGCCATGCTGCTGCCCATCATCGCCATGGTGGTGTTTGCCAAGGAGCCTGCCGATGTGGATGCCCATGCCACCTTGAAAGAACACGCCGCCTGCCTGTATGAAAAAGACGGTTGGGCCTTCAGCCTGATCTACGCCATCACCTTCGGCGGCTTCATCGGTCTGGCCACGTTTTTGCCCACCTACTACTACGACCAGTTTGGCGTGAGCAAGGTGCAAGCCGGCCAGCTGGCCATGCTGGCCGCCTTCATGGGTGCAGCGGTGCGCGTCTTTGGTGGCTGGATTTCCGACCACTGGGGCGGTGTCAACACGCTGACCGCTGTGCTGGTTGCAGTAGCCATCACGCTGGTGCTGTGCGGGCTGTCGGGTGGCTCACTGGCCGCCTCCACGCTGCTGTTCATCTTGTGCTTTGCCGCCTTGGGCGCAGGCAATGGCGCATTGTTCCAACTCGTGCCCCTGCGTTGGCCCGCGAGCACCGCCGTAGCGGGCTCCATGATCGGTGAAGCCGGCGCCCTGGGCGGTGGCTTGGTGCCCAACGCCATGGGCCTGAGCAAGCAGTACACCGGTACCTACCTCTGGGGCTTCGTCCTGTTCGCCGTGCTCACCGTGGGTGTGCTGTTGATGATGCGCCGCATGCAACTGCGCTGGACACGCACCTGGGCGGAGAAGGGTGGCCGCGCACGCACAGCGTAAATCGCGTAACGGTTGAAGCTTAGGGCCATAAACCGGGCATAGGCTGGCATGATCGGGGGTTGTACTGAACTGATTACTCCCCCCGCACCATGACCGACATCTTGAACGAACCCGTTGCCAGCACCCCAGCAGAAGCCACCCCGGTGACACCCTCCCCTGAAACAGACATCGTCGCCAATTCGGCCGCCCCCGCTGAAAAGCGCACCCGCCCCGCTCGACCCAACGTCTTGCCGGTGCTGGAAAAACTCGCCGCCCTGTACCCGCACCTGTTTGGCGCGACGTTTCGGCCCCTGAAGCGCGGTATTTTTCAAGACCTGCTGGACGCCCAGCCGGACAGCTTTGAGAAAGACTCGCTCAAAGATGCCCTGTCCACCCACACCCGTTCCACGCGCTACCTGGCATCGGTCGCGTCCGGCATGCCCAGGACCGATCTGCAAGGCCAGGCCGCAGAGGCCATGGCCCCTGAGCACATCCACCACGCTCTGCTGGAAGTGTTTCGCCGACGCCAGGGGCGCTCTGCCGAAGACCTGACGTCGCAACTGCAAGCGCGCATCGTGCAAGCCATTGATGCGTCCGGTCTGTCCCCCGAGGCCTATGCCGAACTAGTGCGTGCGCGTAACGAAGCCGCCAATGCCGTGCTCGACCAAGCCCTGAGCGACATTGCGCAGCGCACCGCCAAAGACGAAGCCCTGTTGCGTGCATTTGAGGCCAGTGGTCAGACGACGATTGAGGCCTTTGCGGAGATGTACGGCATGAAGCTGGCCGTGGTGGCTGCAGCGCTTAAGCGGGCTCGCACACCTCAGGCAGCTTCTGTTGCGCCAGAGGCTCAAGCGCCATCAACCACGCATTGATAAGTTCCGGGTCCTTGATCGTCTTGAGAGCCTGATAGGCCAATTCTGCCTCCGGGAAACGGCGGCGCAAGAAGTTGAGCCATTGTTTGAGTCGGCCCGCTTGGGCGCGTGTGTCCAGCCGGGTGCGCACGATGTGCCAGAAATCGAGCAGGTGCGGGATCAGCAGGGGCCAGGTGAGGGCGGCTGTTGCGCCGTCCCCAGAGGCGGCGTGCGCAGACGCCTTGATGGCCAGCCCCAAGCCGGGGTCCACCACCGCACCACGCCCGATCATCAACATGTCGCAGCCTGAGGCCTCGCGGCAGCGGCGGGCGTCGTCCACCGTCCATATCTCGCCATTGGCAATCACCGGGATGCTCACCACCGCACGAATGTCGGCAATGCGCTCCCAGTAGGCGGGCGGGCGGTAGGCCTGCGCTTTGGTGCGAGCGTGCACCACCAACTCATCCGCGCCGCCGCTGCCAATGGCCTGCGCGCAGTCCAGCGCCAGCGCGTCATCAAAGTAGCCCAGCCGCATCTTGGCCGACACGGGCATGTGCGCAGGCACGGCGCGGCGGACAGCGGCCACGATGGCGTGAATCGTCTCGGGTTCCTTGAGCAGTGCCGCACCGCCGCCATGGCGGTTCACCACATTGGCGGGGCAGCCGAAAGTGAGGTCAATACCGTGCGGGCCCAAGCTGGCCAGACGAGCCGCGTTCTCGGCCATGCAAGCCGGGTCTGAGCCCAGCAGTTGCGCGCGCACCGGCACGCCGGCCCAGGTGCGGCCGCCGTTGTGCAGCTCGGGCACGATGCGGGTGAACACGCGCTCAGGCAACAACTGGTCGGTGATGCGAATGAACTCCGACACGCAGCGGTCAATGCCGCCCACACGCGTGAGCACGTCACGCAGCACAAAATCAAGCAGGCCCTCCATGGGCGCCAACACGATCATGGTTTTGCTTTTATGCCACCACCAAGCGCCACAGCGATGTCACCTCTGCGGCCCGTGCGGCGTGTAGCGGGTCGCTGGTGTCTTGTGTTTTGGGGTGTTCGGCTTTCACGTCCATGCGGCCCACCACACGCAAGCCACCTGCGGCGATGGCCTCAAGCAGCTCAGCGCGGGTGCGCAGACCCAGGTGCTCGGCAAAGTCCGACAAGATGAGCCAGCCCTCGCCGCCCGGTGCAAGATGCGCAGCCAGGCCCTTGATAAAGCCCAGCAGCATGCGGCTGCCTTCGTCGTACACCGCGCCCTCCAGCGGTGAGCCGGGGCGCGCGGGCAGCCACGGCGGGTTGCAGACAATGACAGACGCCAAGCCCTCGGGGAATAAATCGGCCTGCATGACTTTGACCGGCGTGGTCAGGTGCAGGCGTTGCAGGTTGTCACGCGCGCAGGCCAGGGCGCGCGGGTCTTGGTCGGTGGCCACCACTTGGTCAATATTGCGCAGGGCCAGCACAGCAGCCAGCACGCCCGTGCCGGTGCCGATGTCAAAGGCCACGACTTTGTTTTGCTTGGCAGAGGGCAAAGGGGCCTTGGCCACCAAATCCACATACTCACCCCGCACCGGCGAAAACACGCCGTAGTGCGGGTGAATGCGATTCTTGGGCGGCTCGCCCAGGGCGGGGATTTCGACGCCGCGCTTGCGCCACTCATGCGCGCTAATGACGCCCATCAACTCACGTAGCGAAGCCACAGCATTCCCCGTTACCGCATCCGCTGCGCCCCAGGCCTCAGTACAAGCCTGTTTGGCATCGGGCGCGCGGCGCAGGTCAATGCCATAGTCCGCGTCAAACTCAATCAGCAACATGCCCAGCACCCGTGCGCGCTGTGACTGGGCTTGACGATGCAGGTGAAAGGCTTGCCCGGCGGGCACGCCCTGCTCAGCGGCAACAACGGCCTTTTTGCGTGCCACTTTGGCTACTTTAGAGGCCTTGGGCGGCTTGTCGATGCGCCGCGCCAAGGCCTGCAGCAGTTGGCGCGCGTTCTGAAAGTCCCCGCGCCACAACAAGCCCGTGCCCTCGCAGGCCAGGCGGTAAGCACTGTCGGCGTTCATGGTGTCGTCGGCCAGCACGATGCGCTTGGGTGGCAGCGCGCCGCGCTCTGAGCGCCAGTGGGCTGAGTGGGCTT
>CANCDA010000175.1 GCA_947374705.1 Comamonadaceae bacterium
TGGCCCTTGTCGGGCTTGATGGTTAAGGAAATTGATCAGCAGAGGGTGTGCTGAAAATTTTCGATTCTAAGCGCGACCCGGACGACGGCTTTGACCGAACGAACAGGTGTGCACGATCAAGACTTCAAAAGCGCTTTGAGATTGAGCCGCCTGATGAGCTCGGTTTCTTTTTTGAAGGTCTGCAAGACGTACTTTTCGTAGTCGGGCCCGTCCAGGTAGAGAAGAGGCGCGTCGATTTTTTCGCAAGCTTGTTTGAACTCGGTGCTGGCGACGGCAGTCCGGAACGCATCGCGCAGTTTGGCTGCAACGGCAGGGTCTAGGCCGCGCGGCGCACCCACCCCGTTGGGGGCGTCCACCACCACGTTTAAACCGGGCGGTTCGCTGCTCGCCCCAGGTGGCCAGTAGGCGCAGCTTGCCGGCTTCGACATGCGGGGCCAAGGCCCGAGTGGGCATAAGTCACCTTGTCGGGGTGAGTCTGAGCGGCCTTGATCAGGAGTTGCAGGGTCTTGAAAGGGCTGTCGGGTAAGACTGCAATACCAAAAGTCTGACCTGAGGTTCTGGCCAGGTAGGTGATGTCTTTTTGGGGGTCAACGGTCACGCTGCCCAGTTGGGAAAACCGGGTGACCGAGATGGGGATTTGTCCGATGTCATGGCTTTGAGGCCAATCATGCCGGCGGCGCCCACTTTGTTCTCTACGGCAACGGCTTGGCCCAGCTCTTTAGCAGCGGCTGCGCACAAGGCGCGCATGGTCTGGTCGGCTGTGCCGCCCACAGGCCAAGGGCAAATGAAGGTGATGGGTTTTTCTGGGTAGGCGGCAGCCCGGGCCAGCGGGCTAAGTGCGCCAGATGCGACAGCGGCGAGCCATGATGTATTGAAATGACGGCGATGCAGGTGCATGGGGTTCCTCGTTGATGGCGCGGACGTCAGCAGTAAGGTTCAGTCTAGTGTGTTCTCAGGGTGTGCACGGTCAGGCATACCCATGCAGACGAGCGGTGTAGCCCAGTGGGCCACTGGCCAGGCCAGCGCGGTCGTGTGATTCGATGCAGACACCGGCATCGACCGAGAAGCCGCTGTGCTGGTAGGCCAGCATGTCTTTGGCGTCACTGCTCTCCAGCAGGCCCCGAGCGACGAAGGCGCGCAGGATGCGTTTGCGCAAGGTAGCCTGCACCTGCGCCACGGCGGGCGCATCGATGGCACTGGCCGGGTGAAAGACGACACCCGCCGGTGAGGCTTGCACTTCGGCATCAGCGTCACTCCCGCCCGCCACCGCCTCCACCATGCGCCGTGTATTGCACGAGGGGCAGACACCACGGCCCTTGCAGGAATAGGCCACAAAGTAGTCGTGTCCACAGTCGTCACACCACGCCCGGGCAAAGCCGTGCGCAAAGATGCCGCACTCCAGATATTTGCGAAAGGTCTGGCGGACATAGGGCTTTGGCGTATGGTGGTCACCCTGCCCGTTACTCCTGAATTGATAGCTGCACTGCTCGTGCAAGGCTGGTGCAGGCTGGGTCAGCTTGTCGTCGAAATGCGTCAAGCGGTGCGTGCGAATGCTGCTCGCGTCGAGCCAAGTGTGTGGACCGGCTGGCAGGCCTGCGGTTTGCGCTGAAAATGACGTTACAGTCCGAAAAGACGCACCAGTACAGCCTTAAGTGCTCTTACAAGCATAGCAATGGCTGGCAGCGCCAAGCACTAAAAGCGCGCACAGCGCGCGCAAAGTAGACCCTAGTGCATGCTGCGAAATAAAGCGTGAAAAGGAGCTTAAAGCGTGACGCGAAAGAGACTGAGCAACAGTGCGCAAAAAGTTTCTCAAAAGGGTATCCCAAACGGGCCTATCAAACGGGCTATTGCACAACAGCGCATCAGGTAGCCCGTTGAAACACGGGCTGTAGTGCGGCATAGCAGGCGCGGTATTGCGTGTAGCGCTGGTCGACTGGCGGTTTGCTGCATAGCTGGGCGATGCGGGCCGGGCTTTGCGCGCTGAGCGCGAGCAGGGCCAAGCGCGCCGCGCCCAGGGCCGCACCCACACTGGCCGACCCGCTGACCGTGACTTCTATCTCCAACACATCGGCCAGCAACTGCGCCCACAGTGTGCTGCGCGCGCCACCGCCCACCAGCTGGGCACTGCGGATTTGGCTAACACGCCACTGCTGGCCGATATGGGTAATCACGGTGACCGACTTTCGGTTGTACTTGGCGATGATGCCGTGCAACACGGGTTGTCCATCGGGTTGGAATGACACCTTTTCACCAATGCTGAAATCGAGCATGTGGGCATGTGCCCGCATCTGACTCAGAAACTTCAGGCGGGCCACGACCCGGTTGTTCAGGTCGAAGAGTTCGGGGGTGGTGGGAAATGCAGGCACAATCCGTGTCTGTATCAAGCCAATTCTTGGCAGCCCCATTTTTACAGTTTGATTTTTTACAGCTTATGAGCTCTGCCACTTACATGACTTCGACATCCATTCGATTGAAACTCCTTGCGCTATTTGTAGCCGTAGTCCTCAGCGCTTGCGGCGGGAGTAGTGGTGGTCCAGCTTCATCGCCCGCAGGCGGAATCACCGTGGTGCCCGGCAACGGCCAAGTTACTGTGAGTTGGACGCCTGATTCGGGTGTTCAGTATTGGTTGTGGTACGCCCCTGGATCGACCGTGACGACTTCAACGCCTGGGCATTTGACTAAGGTGAATGTGAGCTCACCTTATGTTTTGACTGGGCTGACCAATGGAGTCACCTACTCATTCGCCATCAACGGTCGTACAGGTGGCGGTGCGGGGGGGGCATTGAGCAGTTCCGTATCAGTCGTACCGCGCCCAGCTGCAACCACGTGGACGACAGGCACCAGCATGGGCAGTGCCGAAATACGCAGCGTGACTTACGGTTCGGCTGCTGACGCGTCATTGAATTACTTGGCCGTGGGTGCAAGCGGTAGTGTTTTCAAAGGGAGCGATGGCATCAACTGGGCCGCGGTGAGCACGGCACCTTCGGTTAATTTCAATGCAACGCTGTTCACGCTGAGTCAATTTATTGCCTTGAGCTCCACGGGTGGCATCAATAATATTTACCGCACCGCTGATTTTGTGACTTGGACTGCGGCAGTTACCAATCCAGCGACTGGTCAAAACCTGAATGCACTAGCCTCCAATGGCGCGTTGGTGGTTGCAGTGGGTGATAACGGCACGATTCAAACCTCAACCGACGGTATCTCCTGGACAACGGCCACATCTGTGCCAACCACCGATCACCTCTACGGTGTCACTTATGCCGCCAGCGGGCTGTGGCTGGCCGTGGGGGCCAATGGTGTACTGTTCACCAGTGTGGACGGCAAGAGCTGGACGGCTCGAGCCTCGGGCACAACCAATACATTGCGCAGTGTTGCTGCCAGCACGTACTTAACAGGCTACCAGTATGTCGCTGTTGGTTTAGGTGGAGTTGTGAGCCGAAGTGTTGATGGCACCAGCTTTGCGGTGCAAACCCTCGGCACAACTGATTTTTATGGTGTCAATGCAGATCCGCTTCAGATTCTGGCCGTAGGCTCCGGTGGCGCAGCCTATACCAGCTCGGATGCGGTCACTTGGACGAGTCAAACAACCGGTACCACGAACAAGCTTGCTGGCGTATTCGGCTCGCCCACGCAGTACATCGCAGTGGGTGCGGCAGGTACGAATATCTCTTCTCGTTAACTTGAGTATTGACGATGGGCGTGAGCCCAAGGCTCATTGTCCCAACTTAGGCGCAGTTTGCAGTAGATTCACCAAATGCTGCTTCCAGAACTTGGCCTGTCCTGTGGTGCCGTGGCCCGCCGTGTTTTCGCTGGCGGGGATGATCACGTAGCTGCCCCGCTTGATGCGTTTGACTTCGCTTTGCAGCAGCCCGAGTTCGGGCGGGTTGCGTTCGTCATCGGCGGCGTTGATGGCCAAGAGCGTGGCCTGGATCTTTTCCAGACCGGGGGAGGGGTTGTAGTCGCGTGAAGAGTCCCACTGGTAGAGGTGGTCGTTGGCGTCACCCGTGTAGCGTGCTTTCAGGCGGCTGTCGAGAAACTGGTCGGCCTTCTCACGCGTGGGTGCGGCCTTGAACAGCGCCTGGTTGCCGCCATTGGTGGCTATGGCATAAAACACCGACGCAAAATGCGCGCTCTTGGGCTGCTCGGTGTAGTTGCCGTTCATCCAGGTCGGGTCGTTGCGGATGGAGTCAATGATAAGGCGGCGCAGCATCCAGTTGCGGCTGGACATCTCGGTGGGCAGCGAGGCCATGGGCACGAGCGTGTCCATGAACGCGGGGTAACGTTGGCCCCAGATCCAGGTTTGCATGCCGCCCATGGAGTTGCCAATGACCAAGCGCAGATGCTTGACGCCGAAGTGCTCGGTGACCAAGCGGTACTGCGCGTCCACCATGTCGTTGTAGTTGTACTTGGGGAATTTGGCGCGCAAGCCGTCCGACGGTTTGCTGGACTTGCCCGTGCCTATCGCGTCCGGCAGGATGACGAAGTAGCGGCTGGCGTCCAGCGCCTGCCCCGGGCCAAACAACTCGCCCGCAAAAGCCGGGTTCACCATGGCCGCGCCTGAGCCTGTTGTGCCGTGCAGCACCAGCACCGGCTCGCCCTTGGGGTCGCCCACAGTGGTGTAGTTCAGCTTGAGTTCTGGCAGCACCTCGCCGGTGTGGAAGCGGAAGTCTTTGGCGATCCAGTGGCCTTCTTTAGGGGTGGGCATGTTTTGGGCGTGTGCGGTTGACAGGGTGAAGGCGGTGATGCCCAGCACGAGGGCTGCGGTGCTGTGGATGAACTTGGAGAGGGGGAGCATGTGTTTCCTTGAGGGCCGAAAATCTGCCTGCACAGGCGTGATGGCGTCGTTTATTTGAGTTCCGGCAGCGGCGGTTTGGCCCCACCCGGCAGGGGCGTGCGATCCACGTTCAACACCATGGAGACCAGCACGTAGTAGCCGTTCACGGCGATCAGGTCCATCGCGCCTTGCTCGCCAAATTTATCGACCACGGCCTTGAAGGTGGCGTCGCTCACCTGCTTGGTGGTGTGCAGCTCTTGCGAGAAGTTGTAAATAGCGGTCTCGTCCGCGTCCATGCCGCTGGGGCGCTTGCCTTGGGCCAGTTCTTCGGCAATGGCCGGGTTCAAGCCCGCTTTGAGGGCCAGACGATGGTGGGCAAACCATTCGTACTGAGAGCCCCATTGCCGCGCGGTGACCAAAATCGCAAACTCATTGAGCTTGAAGGGCAGTGAACTTTTGAAGCGGATGTGCTCGGCCAAGCGGCGCAGTTGCTCGGCCAGCAGGGGGCTGCGCAGGTACACATTGAAGGGGCTGCCAATGGTGGGCGCACCCGGCACGGCAGC
>CANCDA010000176.1 GCA_947374705.1 Comamonadaceae bacterium
TGGAATCGGCAGCACGATCACAGGGAATCGCACCGCCGGTAGATCAAAGTGCCACCTCAGTGCGCCAACGGGTTGGGCCTAAGTTGGAAATGCGCGGCCAAGGGCTTGGTGCCTTTGCCACCTTCAATCAGCCAAGGTGTGCGGTCGCCGTTGGCGGCCCACAAGCCACGGCCCTTCCAGCCCGCATTGGGGTCATCAATGCGGCCGTCAAAACCCTTGGCATAGAAACCCAGGGGGTAGGGCACCCGCAGGGAGACCATCTTGCCGTCTTTGTTCAGCGCGACCAAGCCGTCCATCAAGTTGGCGGTGGACATGGGGATGTCGTCACCCAGGCCAAAGGTGTTGTGCTGATCCACCCACGAGTAGTAGCTTGACTCGGCGCTGTTCTTGCCAATGCCCTTGAAGCCTGGGCCTGGGTACTGGTGGAAGGCCCAGCCCTCAGGGCAATGGTTGCCTGTTGCTGTGGGGCCGTTGAGCGGGCCTTTGCACAAGCGGCGGTCGAACACACCCATGTGGCCGCTTGCCAGCGACACCCACACGCGGCCCTGCTTGTCGATGTCGCCACCGCGCGGGCCAAAGCCGGGCAGCGGCACGTTGTACATCTCAGAGAGCGACTTGTGCGGGTTCTTGGTTGGATCGACGCGAACAATAGCGCCTGGGTTGCCGCGCAGCGTGCCCCACACCGAGCCATCCACCGGGCTTGGCATGACCGCGTAGAAAGTCGCGCCGATGCGCATGTCCTTGCCAGCTTCCTGTGGCTTGCCGGGTTCGGTGTATTCGTCGCGCTGACCATTGCCATTGGTGTCCAACACCAGTGAAGTCCAGCCCTGAGACTTCTCGATGTCGCCGGTCTCATCCAGCATCTTGGTGTTGATCCAGCCGACATTGCCACCGCCACCGCCCGTGCTGGCCCAGACCGTCTCGTTGGCGTCATAGCCAAACTGCAGGTGGTGCGAGCCAAAGCAGGTCTGGTACGCGGTGTATTTGCCCGTTTTGGGGTCGTACATGGTCACGCGGCGGTTGGTGCTATTGAGGGGAAATTCAACGGCAGAAGGGTGGCTCGATCCTTTTTTGCAGAAGTCGGGGTTATCTGGTTTGTGACCTGTGGCCGCAAGCCATACGCGGCCCTGGCGATCGATCATGGAGTTGTGGTTGTTGGCGCGGCTGTCCCAGATGTTTTCTTCGCCCCAATAGGCCGAGGGCTGCAAGATCTCGACCGAGCCCGCGTTACCGGGGCCGAGTGCCAGCGGCATGTCCGGCGTGGTGGGCAGCACAAAATTGGTTGCCACGTTTTTGACAGGGTCCAGGATGGGCATGTCATTGCAAGCGTGTTCACACTGCCCATAGAGCGGCCCGTAGCCGTTGACCGTCGGGTAACGTCGGTCGGTGGAGATCAAGTCGTGCAGATATTGCTTGTCGTTGTGCCAGTCACGCAGCGTGACGACGATGTTGCGCTCGACGCCTTGAGGCCGCGTTGGCTTGGTGTGCGGCAACTCGCCCTTGGCCACGCGCTCAGTCCAGTTACCCAGGTACTTGAACGGCATACCGCCCAACTGACCCGCTGCGAGCAGCACCATGTTCTCGCCCGCTTGGCCCGACTGGATACGGCGAATCCAGGCCTCGGCGTGGCTTGATTTGCCTTCGAGGTGGTACTTCGGAATGGTGCGGGTTGAGAGCTGGCCTAACTGATGGCAGCCGACACAGCCGTTGTTCTTCATAACGTTGAGGTAGTCGGTGAGTTTGACGTTCGCCGGGGCGTCCTTGCTGCCAAACACCTTGGCATCGGGGATGTTCATCATCGAGTACCAATAGATCGCCGGGTAGTATTGCGCGGCGGCGGTCTCGTTCGGTGCAGGCACGGCCTTGAGGTTCAGCAGCTTGCCGGGCAGACTCTTGGTTTTGGGGGAATCAACCAGGCCATAGCCGCGCACCCACACATCGTAATTGGCCTTGGGCAGATCGGGGATCACGTAGCGCCCCTTCTCGTCGGTGACGACGATGCGGATGAAGCGCACCGGCAGATCGCGCGTTTCCGCGATGACCCAGACACCCGCCTCAGGGCCCTTAGCGCCGGTGACCACACCGCCAATGTCATCGCTGTCGATGGCCACTTTGGCGCTCTGACTCTGTTGTGCCAGTAGCGATGTCGGCGCCAACAAACCCATGGCAGCAATGCCGATGGCTGTGACGCCAGCTAAGAAAATCTTTCGCATTGTCATTTCTCCGGTGGGGTGGATGAACTTGATGAAAAAATTATACTTACGCGGTATGCCGCGCACACCTAGCTTTAACCCTTAGCCTGAGACTCCATGAACGCCCCTACCACTGTCCCTCAAGCTGAGGCATTGAGCCGCAGCACTCGCCAAGCGCAAGTGGTTGCCGCCCTGCAAGCCGTGCTGCCCGCTCATGCCCTGCTGTGGCACAACGAAGACACCACGCCCTATGAGTGCGATGGCCTCACCGCTTACCGCCAGCGCCCGCTGGTGGTGGCGCTGCCCGAGACCGAGGCGCAGGTACAAGCCGTGCTCAAGACCTGCCACGCCCTGAGCGTGCCGGTGGTGGCGCGCGGCGCAGGTACGGGCTTATCGGGCGGAGCCATGCCGCATGCGCTGGGCGTGACGCTCAGCTTGGCCAAGTTCAACCGCATTCTCAAGGTGGATGCCATCAGCCGCACGGCGGTGGTGCAAGCCGGGGTGCGCAACCTGGCCATCAGCGAGGCCGCGGCCCCCTACGGCCTGTATTACGCGCCCGACCCGTCGAGCCAGATCGCCTGCACCATTGGCGGCAACGTGGCCGAGAACTCGGGCGGCGTGCACTGCCTGAAGTACGGCATGACGGTGCACAACGTGCTCAAGGTGCGTGGTTTCACGGTAGAAGGTGAGCCGATTGAGTTCGGCAGCGATGCGCTGGACGCCTCGGGCTATGACTTGCTCAGCGTCTTCATCGGCTCCGAGGGCATGCTGGCCATCACGCTGGAAGTCACCGTCAAGCTCGTGCCCAAGCCCATGCTGGCGCGCTGCATCATGGCCAGCTTTGACGACCTGCGAAAAGCGGGCGATGCGGTGGCCGCCGTGATTGCGGCGGGCATCATCCCCGCCGGGTTGGAGATGATGGACAAGCCCATGACCGCCGCCGTAGAAGCCTTTGTGCACGCGGGCTACGACCTGGACGCCGCCGCCATTTTGCTGTGCGAGAGTGACGGTACTCCGGAAGAAGTCGAGGAAGAAATTGGCCGCATGACAGCGGTTCTGAACAGCGCCGGGGCCACCGCCATTGCCGTGAGCCGTGACGAGGCCGAGCGCTTGAAGTTCTGGAGTGGCCGTAAAAATGCCTTCCCCGCCAGTGGCCGCCTGGCCCCCGACTACATGTGCATGGACTCCACCATCCCGCGCCGCCGCTTGGCCGACATCCTGCTGGCGATTGGCGAGATGGAGAAAAAATACGGGCTCAATTGCTGCAATGTCTTTCACGCGGGTGACGGCAACCTGCACCCCTTGATTTTGTTCGACGCCAACGACCCAGACCAGTTGCACCGCTGCGAACTCTTCGGCGCCGACATTCTGGAAACCAGCGTGGCCATGGGCGGCACGGTCACGGGTGAGCACGGTGTGGGCGTGGAAAAACTCAACTCCATGTGCGTGCAGTTCTCTGCCGCTGAAAACGAGCAGATGCTCGGCGTCAAACGCGCATTTGACCCGTTCAGTTTGCTCAATCCCGGCAAGGTCATCCCGACGCTGAACCGCTGCGCCGAGTACGGCAAGATGCTGGTGCGCGGCGGGCAGATTGCGCACCCGGATTTACCCCGGTTCTGACCCGGATGAACGGCTTGCGCGGCTTTGCCTGGTTGCTGGCCCTGCAATCGGCCGGTGAGCTGTTGGCACGCGGGCTGCACTTGCCCTTTCCCGGCCCGGTGGTGGGCATGGTGCTCTTGCTGGCTGCGCTGAACTTTGCCCTCGTGCGCGAGCCGGTGGCGGCCTGTGCCGAGTTTTTGCTGGCCCATTTGTCACTCTTGTTCGTGCCTGTGGGCGTGGGGGTGATGACGCACTTGGGCTTGCTCAGCGAGCACGGCTGGCGCATCCTGCTGGTAATCGTGCTGTCCACCTGGATCGGTCTGGCCGTCACCGCGCTGGTCTTGCGCGCCGCGTGGCGGGGGCGCTGAGCATGGCCAATTTTGTTGAACTTTGGGTTTACCTCTCCAGCACGCCCTTGTTTGGGCTGACGGCGACCCTGGTGGTGTATGTGCTGGCGCACGCCACGTACCTGCGGTTGGGTCAAGCGCCCTGGGCCAACCCGGTGTTGTGGAGCGTGGTGCTCATTGCCAGCGTGCTGCTACTCACGCAAGTAACTTACCCCACTTATTTTTCGGGCGCGCAATTCATCCACTTTCTGCTCGGGCCCGCCGTGGTGGCGCTGGCCTGGCCGCTGTGGCAGCGCCGGGTGGAACTGCGCCAACGTTGGGCTCCTGTGCTGTTGGCTGCGTTGGCCGGAGGGGCTGCGTCTGCGACATCGGCGCTGGCCTTGGGCTGGGCCGTGGGCCTGCCCACCGACGTGCTGCTGTCCCTGGCCTCCAAATCCGTCACCGCGCCGGTGGCCATGGGCATTGCTGAAAAAATTGGCGGCATTCCGGCGCTGGCCGCCGTGTTTGCCGTGCTCACTGGCATCGTGGGCGCATTGAGCGGCAAGTACCTGTTTGATCTGCTGCGCATCTCCACCGTGCCAGAGGGCTGGATGGCACGCGGCTTTGCCCTGGGCACCACCTCGCACGGCCTGGGTGCGGCGCGCGCCATGCAGGTGGATGCGGACGCCGGGGCTTACGCCGGGCTGGCCTTGGGCTTGCAAGTGGTACTTGCCTCGCTGCTAATACCGTTGGTGTTTCGCTGGTTTTAAACTGATTTTTCAATCATTGGAGTTTCCCCATGGCTCACTCATTCCTGCGTGTCTTCGCGCTCAGCCTTTGTTTCATCGCTGGCCTGGCCCAAGCGCAGAGTCCCACCATCAAACTCATGGTGGGCTTTCCGCCTGGCGGCGGCACCGATGCGATTGCCCGTCTGCTGGCCGAGCATTTGAAAGACCAGCTCGGCAACCCCGTGATCGTTGAGAACCGCGCCGGTGCGGGTGGCCAGATCGCCGCACAAGCGTTGAAGGCCGCGCCCGCCGATGGCACCACCTTTTTCCTCTCACACGACCACACCATTTCCATCTTGCCCCTGGTGGTGAAGAACCCCGGCTTCGATCCGGCGCGTGACTTTGCGGCGGTGGCGGGCTTTGCCACTTTCGTCAACGCCTTTGCCGTCTCCGG
>CANCDA010000177.1 GCA_947374705.1 Comamonadaceae bacterium
ACCGCCTTCAAACTCTCGCTGCGCCTGCCGCCCTTGGTGGACGCAGGGCTGGCCGTGCAGCAGCTCAAAACCTTGCTGGAAGACAACGCCCCCTACCAAGCCCGTGTGACGTTTGAGGGCAGCGGCAGCGCCACCGGCTGGAACGCGCCTGAGACCGCGCCCTGGCTGGAGCGCGCGCTCAACAGTGCCTCACGCGCGCACTTCGGGGCGGACTGCGCCACCATCGGCCAGGGCGGCACCATCCCGCTTATGGGCCTGTTGTCCCAAGGTTTTCCGAAGGCGCAGATGATGGTGTGCGGCGTGCTCGGGCCGCAAAGCAACGCACACGGGCCCAACGAGTTCTTGCACCTGCCCTATGCCAAGAAGCTCACAGCGGCCGTGGCGCAGGTGCTGGCACAAATGCCCTGAGGTAGTTATCTAATGCCGCTGCGTCCATGGCGCGGGCCACGTGGTAGCCCTGAGCGCCGTCGCAATGAAAGCTCCGCAGCAAATCCTGAGTGACGGCGTTTTCTACCCCTTCGGCCACGGTTTTAAGCCCCAGGCTGTGGGCCATCTGGATGATGGCGCGCACAATGGTGGCGTCATCCGGGTCGCTGGTCAGATCGCGCACAAAAGACTGGTCAATTTTGAGCTTGTCCACATCAAAACGTTTGAGGTAAGACAAGCTGGAGTAGCCGGTGCCGAAGTCGTCGATGGACAGCTTCATCCCCATCAGCTTGAGTCGTTTGACATCCGCCAAGACCTTCTCGGTGTCATGCAGCAAGACGGACTCGGTCATCTCCAGCTCCAGGTAGTGCGGGTCAAACCCTGTGGTGTGCAGCGCCTGGGTGAGCACCTGCACCACATTCCCGCGCTTGAACTGCACCGGCGACAAGTTGACGGCCATCATCAGCGGCGGCAGGCCCGCCGCACGCCAGGCGACGCCTTGACTCAAGGCCTCGTGGATGACCCATTCGCCCAGCGGCACGATCAAGCCCGTCTCCTCGGCCAAGGCAATGAAGCGACCCGGCATGAGCAGGCCACGCTCGGGGTGATGCCAACGGATCAAGGCCTCCACCCCGGTCACCTGCCCTGTGGTCAGCTCGATCTGGGGTTGGTAATGCAACACAAACTCGCCGCGTTCTAAAGCCTTGCGCAAGCCGTTTTTGAGGAACAGGTGGTCCAGCGCCTGCACATTCATTTGCTCATCAAAGTAGCAGTAGTTGTTGCGCCCCGCTTCTTTGGCTTGGTACATGGCCGTGTCGGATTTTTGAAGCAGGGTTTCAAAATCCTGACCATCCTCGGGGTACACCGCAATACCAATGGACGCACTGCTGGTCAGCTCATGCCCCTCCACCATGAAGGGGGCTGATATGCGCGTCAAAAGCGTGTTCAGCAACTGCGCGCTGGCTTCTCCGCATTTCTGGTGGCCCAGCACCATCAAAAACTCATCCCCGCCTTGGCGGCAAATGGCGTCACTCTCACGCAGGGTATCGCGCAAGCGCGTGGCAATTTCTTTCAAAAACAGATCGCCCACCGCATGCCCGAGCGAGTCATTGATGGTCTTGAAATTGTCCAAGTCCAAAAACAACAAAGCCACTTGGGTCTGCGTGCGATCCGCCTGCGCCATGGCCTGTGAAAACCGGTCTTGCAAGAGCAGGCGATTGGGCAGGCCGGTCAAGGCATCGTGGTAGGCCAAAAATTCGACCTGCTTCTCAGCCACTTTGCGTTGGGTGATGTCGGAGGCCATGGCCAAGTAACCCGTGATCTGACCTTGTTCGGTTTTAAGTGGCGTCAAGGTGGTGCTGATCTGAACCAGGCGGCCATCGCGGTGTTGGCGTTGCAACTCCATCTCAAGAATGTACTCACCGCCCATCACCCTTCGGCGCAATTCGTCTGACTCGGCTTGTTTGCCGGGTGGCAAGTTCTGCAAGGGTTTGCCTATCGCTTCGGCCGCCGACCAGCCATAAAACTGCTCAGCCGCCGGGTTCCAGGACGTGACGCGACCCAGGGGATCGCGCGTGAAAATAGCCGCTGGAGAGCCCGCAATGATGGCCTGGTTCAACTGTTTCTCTGTGGCCAAGGTTTGGTTGGCGTCTTGCAAGGCCTGCACCGCCACCGCTTGCTGATGCCAAGCGCGGTAGATGAACAGCGACATCAACAGCGTCACCAACATGAAAATCGTGAACAAGCCCCCCGCTTTGAAGACCTCTATGTGCCAAGGGGCCAGGTAATCAACCTCGGCCAGACCGATGGACACGTTAAAAGGCGTGTTGGGTATCTTGCGGTAAACCCCCATGCGCTCAAGTTGGTCAAAGGCGGATCGGTTGGTATAGGTGCCTTCGAGCTTGCCTTGCTGCATGAATTGCAGAATTTGCGAGGCGCGGATTTTTTGCCCCCACAGTGCCTCATCTCCCGGGCGCTCGGGCACACGGGCCACCAGTTCAAAATCGTCATTGAACAGGACGAACGAGCCGTTGGGGCCAATCTTCATGGTCGCAAGTTTTTCAGTGAAGTAAGTCAACGGCAGGGTGGCCGCTGTGACACCGGCAAACGAGCCATCGACATGGCGCAGGGCACGCGCCAGGAAAACTCCCATTGTTTTGCTCAGACGTCCCAGCACGGGCTTGGTGATCACCAAGGTCAAATCGGCGTCATTGCGCAAGCGTTGAAAATAGTCCCGGTCAGCGATGCTGATTGGGGTGCTGGACGATAGGCCTGTGCCATGCGTGATCCAGCCATTCTGATCGGCCAGTCGAATGCCTTCGAGCTCGGGTGTGCGTTGTCTGCGTTCTTCAATGAAAGCATTCAAGTTTGTCGTCGCAGTACGACCCTCTTTTTCTTGGCGTTTGTATTCATTGGCGACGTCCAGCAAGGCCACATCAATGGCGTGAACGGAGGCACTGATGTCGTGTTGAACAAACTGCGCCAAATTCTGACTGTCAACCTGAGCCCCTTGCTCGTACTGGTGTCGGCTTTGGTAAAGCGAAAAGACCACCAAACCCCCGACCAGGATGTAGAGCACAATTTGACTCAGCGCCAAGCGCAACAGCGGGCTTTGTCTTGACAATGAACCCGGCTTCAGAAACAACTTCACAATCTTCGCGCCCCCTTGATGGAGGCTTCTCAACAACCGCGATCCATTCTTGATGAGTGGTTTTTCTCGCGAATTTCCCTGGTTACATTTTAGGGGTTAACCCCGCCGTAGCTCAAAAAACAGCCTGATGAAACCTTGTATGACAACAATAAAGTAAAAAATTGTGACTGAATCCACACTCTCCACTTTTGTCGCCCTAGACGGTGACAACCTCGTTTTGCAAGACTGGCCGCTGCCCGACGGTCAGCCCCTGCGCGGCGTTGTTTTGCTGGTGCACGGCCTGGGCGAGCACGCCTGGCGCTATGACGCACTGGCGCAGCGGCTCACCCACTGGGGCTTTGCCGTGCGCGGCTACGACCAGTATGGCCACGGCGAATCCGGCGGTGTGCGCGGCGGCTTGCCCAGTGACACGCGCCTGCTGGACGACTTGGCCGATGTGCTGGAGAGCACGCGTTCGCGCATGCCGCCCAATACGCCGCTGATTTTGCTGGGCCACAGCCTGGGTGGCCTGTTGGCCGCGCGGCTGGTGGCGTCAAACCCAGGCGGTGTGCAGGGCTTGGTGTTGTCGTCACCGGCGTTTGATTTGGACTTGAAAATTTGGCAAAAACTCTTGCTGGCCGTGCTTTGGCGCATTGCGCCGGATTGGCGCGTGGGTAATGGACTTCGACCGGATCTGATTTCCCACGACCCGGCGGTGGTGGCGGCCTACCGCGCTGACCCGTTGATCCACCGCCGCATTTCGGCCCGCGTGCTGCGCTTCATGCTCGATGCCGCACGCGCCACGCTGGCGCAGGCGCCGCAGTGGCAGGTGCCCACGCTCTTGATGTTCGCGGGGGCGGATCGCATCGTGAACCCGGCGGGCAGTGAGGCTTTTGCCGCCGCTGCGCCGTCAGCGGTGGTGAGCGCGCAGGTGTTTGACGGGCTCTACCACGAGATATTCAACGAGCAGGACGCTGAGCCCGTGTTCACGCGCTTGCAGCAGTGGCTGGACGCCTTGTTTTAAGCCACACCAACGCGACACCGATGAGAGCCACCGGCAGGGCAGAACCCAGACTGAGCAACCACCAGCCCTGGGTGGTGACCAGCGCGCCGGAGGCAAACGAGGTGAAGGCCATGACGGCAAACACGCTGAAGTTGATGGCCGCTTGGGCGCGGTCTTTTTCCTCGGGGCGGTAGGCTTGCATGGCCAGCGTGGTGCTGGCGGTGAAGAGGAAATTCCAACCCACACCGAGCAAAAACAGCGCGGCCAAGAACTGCTGCAAATCCACGCCTGACAGCGCAATGGCGATGCAGCCCGCGTTCAGCGCCACGCCCACGCCCATGATGGGCACCGTGCCAAAGCGCTTGATCAAATGGCCGGTGAAAAAGCCAGGTGCAAACATGCCGATCACATGCCACTGCAAGACCAGCGCCGCGTCGTCAAAGGGGTAGCCGCAGACCTGCATGGCCAGCGGCGTGGCGGCCATCAAGAGGTTCATCACACCGTAGCCGAGTGACGCGCCGATGGTGGCGACCAAAAAGACAGGCTGCGTCATGATTTGCCACAGCGGGCGGCCCGCGTTGTGACCAGCAAGCTTGGCGGGCACGGGTGGGAAGCGCACAAAAGCCATCAGCACCATGGCCAGCAGCGCCACCCCGGCCAATGAGAGATAGGCCCCTGCAAAGGGTGTGGACAACAGGTTCTTAGTTTGTTTGGCTAGGTTGGGGCCAATGATCGCGCCAATCAGGCCACCGGCAAGAACGAGCGACACCGCTTTTTCGCGCAGGGCCGGGGCCACCAGCTCGGCCGCGGCAAAACGGTAAAGCTGGCCGTTGGCGCTGTAATAGCCCGCCAGCAGGGTGGCACTGACCAGCAGCCAGAAGTTATGTGTTTGCGCCGCATAAGCGCACAGCAGGGCCGACAGAAAAGCCACCACCAGCCCAATCTGAAATGAAACGCGTCGCCCCCAGCGCGACTGGGTGCGCGCCACGATGCCGGTGCTCAAAGCACCACCCACCACATAGCCCATGACGGGCAGTGTCGCCATCCAGCCCAGCGGGGCCAG
>CANCDA010000178.1 GCA_947374705.1 Comamonadaceae bacterium
TGGTGCGGCTGGCGGGGATCGAACCCACGACCCTTGGCTTCGGAGGCCAATACTCTATCCACTGAGCTACAGCCGCACGGTGGAGCAGCCCGCATTGTAGGAGGTTTCAATCGGGGCGGCGGCTATAATCGCCGGTTGTTTCCCAGCCCCTGATTTTTTGAGGACACCATGAGCGCGAACGACCACGAAGAAGCCCACACCGGCCCGATCAAGAACCCCAAGCAAGTGTTGATTGCTTCTGTGCTGGCTTTTGTCCTGCCAGTGTTCATCATCATCGGCCTGGTCTATTACGTGACTTCCGCCCCCAAGCCCATCGCGGGCGCGGTGGATGCGCAAAAGTCTGTTGCTGAACGCATTCAGAAGGTGGGCAGCGTTGAGATTCGCGATGCCAACCGTCCGCTCAAGAGTGGTGAAGACGTGTTCAAAGCCCAGTGCGCGGCCTGTCACGCCACCGGCGCTGCGGGTGCGCCCAAGCTGGCTGATGCGGCGGCCTGGGGCCCACGTATCAAGACCGGTCTTGAAAAGCTGGTGGCTTCGGCCCTCAAAGGCAAAGGTGCTATGGCACCGCAAGGTGGCGGTGATTTCTCAGATGTGGAGATTGCCCGTGGCGCGGTTTACATGGCCAACGCCGCAGGTGCCAAGTTCACAGAACCCAAGCCCGCCGCGACAGTGACGGCTGAAGCCAAGTAAGCACTTCACCCCCTTAAAAAACCGGCTTTTGGCCGGTTTTTTAACGCCCCTGTGACCTCAAAACCGCCAGTATTTGGCACAAGCAGCTATTGTTTTTGCAGCAACTTGGGGCTGCTCACAAAAGCAAAACGGGTACTCAGATTTTTGGACTCGCAGGCCAGCGGCTCCCACACGCCCGCTTGCACAGCCTCGGCAGCTTGCACCACGTCCTGGGTGTGAACCAAGCCAAAACCCAGGTCGCTCACCAGGTACACATAGCCGTTTTCGTCCAGCAAGCAAGCTTGCACTTGCGCCGATGCGCCGGTGTGGGCGCTCACAGAAAAATCCGCGTTCACGCGCCAGATGTAGGGCGTGGCCTCCAGCTCAACATACACGCGCTGCGGTCCGTTTTGGAAGTACCAGCAGCCCTGCGCATCGACCGAATAGTTGCGTGCGATGAAGTCGATGAGTTTTTCATGCTGGAGCAGCGAGCCCCGAGCCAGCTCACCGCCGTCAGCAAATGCGCCTGCGGCCTGCGCCCTGTCGTCCCGCATGTACCATTGCCCACGCGCGCTTAAGCCCAGCCAACCATAGCAGTCGGGCACGTTGGGCCACTTGGCCATGGCTTGTCTGACAAGGTCATCCATGGTGGTACGGCTTAGCCTGGCACCGTGTTGGGGTAGAGGCCAAGGTCTGGCATCAAGTCGCAGGTGCTCAGGGTGGACAGCAGCCAGCCGCCGACAGCCTCGGGCAGGGCTTGCACATGGCCAGGCGGCAGCCCTTTGGCAAAGCCCACATGCCCGCCCTCTTCGGGTTGCCACAGGGTGACGCAAGGGCCAACCTCTGCGGCCAGGGGCAGACTGGAGGCGGGAACGAAGGGGTCGTTGCGCGCATTCAAGGCCAGTGCCGGGATGCGGATGCAGTGCAAGCTCGGTTTGGCTGAGGCACGGGCCCAGTAGTCTTCGGCATTTTTAAAGCCGTGCAGTGGGGCGGTGAAGATGTCGTCAAATGCGTGCAAATCGTAGGCGGCCTGTAGGGCTTGCGCATCAAACAATTGGGGGTACTGGGCCAGTTTGGCCATGGCCTTGGGTTTCATGGATTTTAAAAACATGCGGGTGTACACCAGACGATTAAAGCCTTGCCCGATGGCCCGCCCCCCGGCGACCAAGTCCAGCGGGGAGCACACGCTGGCCACGGCAGACACGTACTGGCTAGCCGCAGCCCCCATCTCGCCGGCCCAGCGCATCAACGCATTGCCGCCCAGCGAGATGCCTACCGCCACAATGGGGCCACGGTGCACTCTGCGAAAACGCCCAAGAATCCAGCCAATTTCTTCAAAGTCACCCGAGTGGTAGGCGCGCGGTGCATGGTTGGCTTCACCGCTACAGCCCCTGAAGTGGGGCACCGCATAGGACACACCAGTGCGCCGGGCATAGTCGGCAAAGGCTTCGGCGTAATGGCTGCGCGAGGAACCTTCCAGCCCATGAAACAGCACCATCAAGGTGTTGTGCTCTGGGCCTTCAAGCCAGTCCACGTCGATGAAATCAGCATCGGGCGTGGGCCAGCGCTCTCTGCGGTACTGCGGGCGAGGCCCCAACACGCGGCGTGAATACAGCGCAGGCCAGATGGTTTGAAGATGACTGCCCGGCAGCCATAAAGGGGCAACATAGTTCATAAAAATCGATCATCCAGTGGAGCCCATTCTCCACGATCAATTCACGTCGATCAATTGACATTGATCAAGCTTTGTGCACTCGGGGCTGGGTGTATGCTCACGACAGGCTTTCACCAGGAGTTTTTATGTCACGCTGGTTTTTGATTTTGTCATCCGCTCTCGCCCTCGGTGGCTGTGGTTACAACGATTTTCAGCGGCTGGATGAGCAGACCAAGTCCGCCTGGAGCGAGGTGTTGAACCAGTACCAGCGACGCGCTGATCTGGTGCCCAATATCGTGGCCACGGTCAAGGGCGAAGCAGCTTTTGAGCAGGACACTTTGACCAAGGTGATTGAGGCACGCGCCAAAGCCACGTCCATTCAGGTGACGCCTGAGACGCTTAACAACCCGGAGGCGTTCAAAAAATTCCAGGCCGCCCAAGGCGAGTTGAGCAGTGCCTTGAGTCGCTTGATGGTGGTGTCTGAGCAATACCCTTCGCTCAAAGCCAATCAGGGTTTTCGCGATTTGCGGGTGCAATTGGAAGGCACGGAGAACCGGGTGACGGTGGCGCGCAACCGCTATATCCAAGCGGTACAGGAGTTCAACGTGTTGGCCCGCAGCTTCCCGAGCAACCTGACCGCGATGGTTTTTAGCTACACACCCAAACCCGCCTTTGCCGTGCAAAACGAAGCCGCTGTGTCTACCCCGCCTGTGGTGGACTTCGGCAAAAAATAATGGCCGAACGGCTTGCGCTCACGCAGGGCCGATGGGGTGGTTTGGCCCTGCACTGTTTAGGCTTTTTTCTTGTGCTGGCCGCTGTGGGCTTAAATCTGCCGCTTCAGGCGCAACCCGTGCTTGCGGTGCCTGCGTTAACCACGTCGGTACTTGACACCACAGGCACACTTACCGAGGCTCAAGCCCAAGCGCTTCAAGAGAAGTTGGCCGCGTTTGAGCGCAGCAGTGGCGCGCAGATGGCGATCCTGCTGCTGCCCAGCACCCTGCCCGAAGACATCGCCAGCTACGCCAACCGTGTGGCCAACACCTGGAAGATTGGGCGCAAGGGCGTGGGCGACGGCCTTCTCATCATCGTGGCCAAGAATGACCGCAAGGTGCGGATTGAAGTGGCTAAGTCGCTGGAAGGGGCTGTCCCAGATCTGGCGGCCAAGCAAGTCATTGACGAAGCCATGACACCACGCTTCAAGCAAGGGGATTTTTCGGGCGGACTGGATTCGGCGGTGGATCAACTCATGGCTCGTATCAAGGACGAAGCACTGCCCGCCCCTGTAGCGAGAAACGAGCGCAGCACAGGCAGCTTTCAGTGGACAGATCTGGCCATCTTCATCTTTATTGCGGTTCCCCTTGTGGGCGGTATGGCCCGGCGCATCATGGGCCGTAACCTGGGCTCTGTTACCACAGGCGGCGCAATGGGTTTACTTGCGCTACTGCTGACGCGCAGTTGGCTGCTGGCCGGCCTGGCGGGCTTGATTGCGCTGGCGTGGACCTTGTTGTCCGGTTTTGGTCGCAGCTTGGGTGGCTCGGGCTGGGGCGCTTCCAGTGCGCACGGCTGGCGCACTGGTGGCGGTGGCATCAGTTCCGGCGGTGGGGGCTTTAGCTCGGGTGGTGGTGGTGATTTTGGCGGCGGTGGTGCCTCGGGAGACTGGTGATGTGGCATCGACTCAAACGCGTGTTGAAGCACCGCTGGCTGGACGATTCCGCTGCACGACTGGGCATTACACCCGACATGGTCGAGCGTTTAATGCAAGACGTCAAAGCCAGCGAAGGTCGCCACACGGGGGAGGTGCGCATCGTCGTGGAGTCCGCCTTGCCCAGCAGCTACCTCTGGCGTTCGCCCAGCGTGCAACAACTGGCACGTCAACGTGCGCTCACCCTGTTTGGCAAGCTGCGCGTCTGGGATACGGAGCACAACAACGGGGTGCTGATTTATCTGCTGTTGGCTGAGCAGCGGCTTGAAATCGTGGCCGATCGTGGTCTCAATCAGCATGTACCCGCCCAGCATTGGCAAGGCGTGATCCAGCAGATGCGTCAACCCTTGCAACGGGGCGCCTATGAAGAGGGGCTGACCCTGGCGCTGCAAGAGGTCTCAACTGTTTTGGTGCGTCATTTCCCACTCGCAGAGGGCGCATCGCATCAGAACCAATGGCCTGACCGACCTCTGGTGGATTGAACCTTTTCCAGGCCGTCGGGGCCTGCCACACGCAGGCTCTGACGCAGAGACAGGTCGAGCAGAGCGGACAACACACAAGAGAAAGCCCGCCAGCTCTTACGGAGTTGGCGGGCTTGGTGAGAACCCCTGATCTAACTTTTCATCATCGGATCAGTCCGGGGATGTTCTCATCCTGAACAGCGTCAAGGACACTGTTGGTTTCCCTGTCTAAGGGAGCCCCCGTCTTGCGTGGAACACATCAGAAGCCCAATCGTTCACACGCAATTTCACTATAACGTCGGATTTTTTTTGCGTGTTGATCTGGCGCAATGCCAAGCGATTTATGGCGCCTGAAAACCGCTGGCTTTGATGATGCGCGCCCAGGTTTGCGCATAGGCACGTTCGCGACTGCTGAGTTGCTGCGGTGTCATGTAGCCCACTGTTAGACCCATGGCGCTCAGGCGTTCGCGCACCTCAGGCAGGGCGATCACTTTGGCCACGGCTTCGGAGAAGCGGTTGATGACGGCAGCGGGGGTGCCTTGCGGTGCGAAGATGCCGTAGTAGGGCACGTCTTCAAACCCGGCCAGTCCCAGCTCAGCAAAGCTGGGCACGTCGGGCA
>CANCDA010000179.1 GCA_947374705.1 Comamonadaceae bacterium
GCCAAAGACGCACGCTTGGTGGCTGACATTGAGAAGCTCATCAAAACCAAGATCGAGCTGGAAGCGGTGGAGTTTGACGAAGACCAGCCCGACATCCACAAGCAAGGTCGCATCAACGATGGTCGGCGCATGTACTCGCCTGAGCGCGAAGAGACCGTGCGTCGTGAGCGCGCCTCCCCGCGTGACTACGCCCGCCCGACGCAAGCGACGCGCGATCCGTTCTTTGACAAGCCTTATGAAGCCGCGCAAGCCGCTACGGAAGACGTCAAACCCAACTGGGAGTCCACGCCTCGCACGGGTGGGCGCAGCCTGTCGGCCAACATCAAAACCAAGCGCAAGGTGGCGGCCTTGTTTACGGCGTCGAGCACTTGACCTGAATCAGATGGTGCGGGCGATTCGGCACCGAATCGTCCAGGCGTATGGCGCTCAAGCAACCGCCCCACACACAACCCGTGTCCAGCGCCAGCAGGTTCGGATGCTCCAACCAGCCTAGCTGTGACCAATGTCCAAATGCGACCGTGACATTGGCCGTGCGCCGCCCAGGCGCGTCAAACCAGGGCACATAACCCGGCGGTGCTGTCTCTACCCCACCGTGATGTTGGAACTCCATATGTCCCGCAGACGTGCAAAAGCGTAAACGCGTGAGGGCGTTGACGATCACCCGCAGGCGATCCGCGCCACGCAGTGAGTCGTCCCACGCGGCGGGCTCATTGCCATACATGTGGTGCAAAAAATCGGCCAGATCGGGGCCACGTAACACGGCCTCAACCTCATTGGCCAGTGCGATGGTTTGTGGTGCTGTCCACACTGGCAACACGCCCGCGTGCACCATCAAAATGTCTTCGCCCCGGAAGTTGTCAAAAATCGCCAAACGCTGCTGGCACAGCCAAGCCAACAGGGCAGGGCGGTCAGCCGTTTGCAAGATGCCGTCCAGCGTGTCGTGCTGGTGGGCCGGTCGCACACCGTGGGCCACGGCCAGCAAGTGCAGATCATGGTTGCCCAGCAGGCAATGCGCTGAAGCGCCCAGGCCCATCAGCCGCCGCAGCACTGCCAAAGGATCCGGCCCCCGGTTCACCAGATCGCCCAGCAGGTAGAGCGTGTCGCGGCTGGGCGAGAAAGAAATTTTGTCGAGTAACCGCTGTAGTGCGCTGTCGCAGCCCTGGATGTCGCCAATCAAGTAAAGTGCCATGGTGTTTATTGTCCGCTGTGTTCCATGGAATTTTTTCTGATTGTTTTTTTGACCCTGCTCAACGGCGTGTTCGCCATGTCGGAGCTGGCCTTGGCGGCCAGCCGCAAGGCGCGGCTCTCGGCCATGGCGGATGAGGGCGACAAGGGCGCGCAGGCGGCGCTCACCTTGCTGGGCAATCCGAATCAATTCCTCTCGACGGTGCAGGTGGGCATCACCTCTATCGGGGTGCTCAACGGCATCGTGGGTGAGGCGGCGTTCAGCGACGGTGTGGCACGCTGGCTCATGGGCTGGGGCGTGTCGGACAGCGCTGCGGCCATCTCTGCCACTGCGCTGGTGGTGACCTTGATCACCTTCACCACCATTATTTTTGGCGAACTGGTGCCCAAGCGCATAGGGCAGTTGCACCCCGAGTTGGTGGCGCGCTGGGTGTCGCGCCCCATGCTGTGGCTGGCCACGGCGGCCAAGCCTTTCGTCAAGTTGTTGTCAGCCACTACGCAGGGCACGCTCATGCTGCTGCGCATAGACACCACGGCCACCCGCACCATGACCGAGGAAGAAATCAGCGCTAACTTAGAGGAGGGGGTTGATGCTGGTGTGATCGAGCAACACGAGCACCAGATGGTGCAAAACGTGTTCAAACTCGACGAGCGGCCTCTCACCTCTTTGATGGTGCCACTCACGGATGTGGCGTGGCTGGAGGCATCGCTCACGGTGAGCGACTGTTTACAAATGATTGGCGTGGCCGGTGAGCGCGGTGCACATTCCTGGTATCCGGTGTGTCGCGGCTCCATGGAGCATGTGGTGGGGCTCATCAGCGTGGGTAAGTTGCTGGCGCTAAGGGGCCATCAGACTGGCAGCATTGAAGCCCACGTTCAGCCCGCCAGTTTTGTGCCGGAGACGCTCTCAGGCATGGAGTTGCTGGAGCAGTTTCGCGCACGCTCCGGCCGTCTGGTGTTTGTGGTGGATGAGTACGGCGTGGTGCAAGGGCTGGTTACGCCGGTTGATCTGCTTGAAGCCATCACTGGCGAGCTGCAACCCGTGGCGCAGGTGGACGCCTGGGCTACTCGGCGTGAAGACGGCTCTTGGCTGCTGGACGGCCTGATGCCCATCGGTGAGTTGAAGAGTCGCTTACAAATCAAAGAGCTGCCTGATGAAGACCGGGGCCGCTACAACACGGTAGCCGGTTTGCTGCAGTCTGTCAGTGGTCGCCTGCCCGCTGTAGCTGAGCGGGTTGAATGCGCGGGCTGGGTGTTTGAGGTGGTCGATTTGGACCAGCGCCGCATTGACAAAGTGCTGGCCAGTAACTCAGGTAAGGAAGCGTAATAAGGCAAATTTATCGAAAGCGTCGGTTTTAGACTCCTAAAAAAGAGGAGTACAAACTTGAGCCCTTCGATGTTGGAAATTCTGCTGGCTGCAGTGATGGGAATTTTTGTCGGCGTTGTCGGCTACAGAGGCTGGTTGCAGATCGGGGCCAGAAAAGCGCAGACGCTGCCCGAACATACAGACCCAAAGTTGAAGCCGCTTTTCAATGAACTTGATCAAGCCGCGTGGCTGTGGCTGCACCAGGTTTTCCCTGAGCACAAAATTCTTTTGAAAATTCCCTTGCTGCGGTTTTTGAGCGGTGGCTCGGTGGATGTCCAATCGCTGGTTCAGATCAAAGGGCTTTACTGCACCTTCACGGTGTGTTCGACTCAAGGAAGGGTGCTGGGATGTATTGATGTTGCCGGTGTCAAGGCGATTCCCAAGAGTCAGCGTGACCTCAAGAAAAGACTGTTTGAAACTTTTGGATTGGCCTATACCGTGTTGGCCGTCGATGAGCTCCCATCGCCAGAAGCCATGCGCGCTGTTTTCCTGAATGAGGCTATGCCCTTGATTCCCATCATGGAAGATTACGACACATCGCATTCATCCCTGGCTTTTGAATTCTCTACGGCACAAGCATTGCTGGATCCAGTGGCCAACGTCCGACACAACCTGCACTCCAAACTGGACACCAATCGCAAACTGCGCCCAGCCGGACTGTCGGCTTAAGGGCGTCGTGCGGGAGTTCTGAGCTCGGTATTGCTGACGCAATGTAAAGTTAAGAAAAAAACATCATAGGCTAACAATTCGCTCTAAACTTCCAGGAAAAATAGGAGCATATGTTGGACATCGTGACGTTGGTAATTTTGCTTGTAGCCGTGCTTGGTGTCGGCTGGGCTTATTGGGTCTATCGACGCGAGCTAGCTCGCAAGCAAAGTATTGAAACCGAAATACCAACTCAATGGGAAATCAGGTTAAGGCCCTTGTATAGCGAAGTCGATCGCACGGTGTGGCTGTGGTTGAAACAGGTGTTTCCTGAGCATGAGGTGCTCGTCAAAGTGCCGGTGATTCGGTTTTTGAGCGGCTCTTCAGGTGATTTGAAAACCATGGTTCAGATCAAGGACATCTATTGCAGCTTCACCTTATGCACACCCAAAGGCAGAGTGCTGGGCTGCATTGACATCCCCGGTGCCCAGGGGATTAAAGCAAGTCGGCGCGATCTCAAGAAGAAACTCTTTAGCAGTTTTGGCCTGCCCTATGCCGTCTTTGGTGCCCATGATCTTCCAACGCAAGAGGCTTTGCGTAGTCTGTTTTTGAATGAGACTATGCCGCAGACCCCGATGGCCCGTCAATTTGAAGAATCATATGTTTCGCAGGGATTCGAAGTTGCTGAATCTCCAGAAAAAACGTTGTTAATCAAGACACCTGTGGATGAGCCGGAGCAGTTACCAGAATCCGTGCAGCTTGAGCCCGTGGCCAACGTTCGTCACAATTTGCACCTCAAACTTGAAGCTAATCGCCAGCGTCGCTTGGCGGCTATGGAGAGTTTAAAAGCCAGTGCGGGTGTGGTTCAAGACCAGCCTGCCAAAGGCGCTGTTTCACGGTGGGAGGACTCGTTCATCATGGGTGACCAACCCTTGTATGCCAAGGCCTGAGCACCAGCGATTTTGGGTTGATTAGGTATAAACCCGAATTCATGCCATAATCTGAGGCTGCGCTGCATGAGCAACGCATTTTGTGCATCTCCCCTCACACACCGGATTTACGGCAACACAAGGCAGTCAAGCTTGTCGCCAAAATAAATCCCCAGTGCCGACCTATCGGTACAGGCTTCGTTTGATGGTTGATGTTTTTTAACCATTGACGGAGCAACCGCACTACGTTGCGGCGCTCGCGTGTGAGTAAATAAATGACCGACACTTTTGACGTGACGGGCGACTTTTCGCCTGTTGATTCCCTTTCCATTGCTTCCGATATCGCCACAGACATCACCACCGATGTCGCCGCTGAGCCCGAAGTGACTCTGCCCAACGGCTTTGTCACCATCGGCCTGGCCCCTGAGCTGGTGCAAGCCTGTACCGACCTGGGCTACACCCAGCCCACCGCTGTGCAGACGCAAGTCATCCCCATGGCTTTGCCGGCCATCGTTGAAGGCAACACGCCCCAGAAATTCATCGACCTGATGGTCTCCAGCCAGACCGGTAGCGGCAAGACGGCGGCTTTCTTGCTGCCCGTGCTGCACACCCTGCTCAAGCAGAACGCCGACGCAGAAGCCAAAGAGCGCGCCGATTTTGAACAAGCGGTGGCCGACGCCGCTGCCAAAGGCGAGCCCGCCCCTAAGCGCGCCAAGCGCAAAGACCCCACCAACGCACGCAATTTCAAAGCCCCCACCCCCGGCGCGCTGATCTTGTGCCCCACACGTGAGCTGGCCCAACAAGTCGCGCACGACGCGATTGACTTGGTCAAGCATTGCCGTGGCCTGCGCGTGGCCAGCGTGGTGGGCGGCATGCCTTA
>CANCDA010000180.1 GCA_947374705.1 Comamonadaceae bacterium
CATTCTCGACATTGACGAAGCCAGTCTGTCGGGCATGGCCACGCAACACGGTCGCTGGCCTTGGCCCAATCAGGTCTTTGGTGATTTGGTGCGCAGCATTGAGGCGCAACAACCCAAGGCCATCGTCTTCGACATTCTTTTCTCTGACCGCGACAGCCACCGTGCCGACAGCGACGCCGCTTTCAACGCGGAAATTGCCAAATCAAAAACCACTTTTTTCCCCATGTTGCGGCTGGACCCGCAGAACGACAAACTCAGCCGTATTCCGGTGGGGGTCTTGCCCGGGGTGAGGCCTTTAAGTGCCGACCTGCCCGCCCCTGAGCCGCAAGAGCCAATTGCGATCATCCTGCCCAAAGTGCCCGCAGCGATTGACAACGGGCGTTTGGGCACGCACCAGGTTCACCCCGACCCCGACGGCATCATTCGCCGCTACCCGAGTTGGCTGGTGCACGCAGGCTGGCGCATCCCCTCGCTGCCGCAGCGTATGGCGGAAGAATTCGACTGGCCGGGTGCGCCCGTCCAAGAGGCGCTGCTGAACTGGCGAGGCCCACCGTTCACCTACCACTACATGCCCTTTGTTGACGCTTACCGCGAGCTGGTGAGCGCCAAGCCGGGTGAGCCGGGCAAGACCTTCACCGGCAAGATCGTCATCATCGGCTCCACCGCGCCCAGTCTGTTTGACGTCAAGGGCACGCCTATGGCACGCATCCACCCGGGGGTGGAAATCCTGGCCACGGCGATTGACAACTTCAAGCACGGCGACACCTTGCGCGAGCGACCGGCCTGGGTCATGCGGCTGGCCGCTTTGCTGCTGATCTGGGGCATGGCCATCGCGCTGTACCGGCAGGTTCATATCAATGTTTTTGATGCGGTGTTCGGCGCACTGCAAGCGGGTCTGCTGGTGTTTGCCTTCGCGGTGCTGAATGTCTCGAATTGGTATTTGGACACCTCGGCCCCGCTGTCGCTGGGCCTGCTGTATTTCACGGTGGCGCGGGTTTACCACGGGCTGTCGCAAAAAGGTTTGGCGAGCAGCTCTTTGAAGGACATGGCGGGCTTGGCGCAAGGCACGCGGTTGTTGGCTGTCATGGCCATTCGGCTTGATGGCAGTCAAGCCGCCGAGCGTCGCCAACTTCAAGGCCAGTTGGATCGCCTGGTTGCCGCTTCCCCACTGGGTGCAGGACGCGTGGTGCATTTGATCGAAGACCCTGGCTTTGTTCAAAGCGTGTTTGCCGATGCCATGCTGGTGTACTGGTTGTGCGAGGACGCCGGGGCCGACTGGCAGGCCGATGCCTCGGGGATGGCATCGGCGTTGGGGCAGTCAGGCCATTTCACTTTTGATCCGGCGCGACTGAGCTTTGGCCGGGCGGACAAGCTTCTGTGCTGGAATACCACGAACGGATGGACGTCAGAAGCCTTTGCCACTATTCTTGCCGCTTTGACGGCTACCGTTTCCACGCTTCCTTTAAGGGTTGAAGAATGAAAAAAATGCAGGGTCTGGCCTTAGCGGCCATGGTCTCCACGGTCTTGAATCTGGCTTATGCGGCTGAGCCGGTCAAAGAAAAGCCTGCCGCTCCCAAGCCTTTGAGCGGCGCGGCGCTGTTGCAGCTTGACGATGGGCGCAGTGGGCGCGGCAACCTGATTGCCACCACCGGTATCCGCGGTTTCAGCAAGCCGCCCTCGGCCAACTCGCACGCTTTGATCATGACGATTGGCGACTACCAGGGCAATATCCCCAAGCTCAAGGGCGTGTCCTTTGATATCGCCACTGCCACCGAAATCGCCCAGCGCATGGGCGTGCCTGCGGCCAACATTCATGCGCTCAAAGACGGTGAGCTGACGCTGGAAGGCATGCGCCGGGCCATGGATGAGTTGGAGGCTAAATTGGGCGGCAACGACCAGGTCTTCATCTACTACTCAGGCCACGGCGGACGCCAGTTGGTGCAAGAAGACGGCGAAGAGCGCTGCGCTGAATCGTTAATCACGGTGGATGGTCAAGGCTTTACCGACACCGAGATGGAGAGCCGTTTGAAGCGCTTCTCCGACAAGGCGCAAAAGACCATTGTGTTTCTGGATGCCTGCCACTCCGGTGGCGTGACCACGCGTGCGGTGAGCAGCGCGCCCGCCGCCTATATGGCCAAGTCCTACATCCCGCCGGGCCAGAGCTGCGTCAAGCCCACCAACGTTTTGACGCGTGGCATTTTGGCCCCCAAAGCGGCGGGCAATGGCGGCGGCAATTTTGTGCACATAGCGGCAGCGCGTGACAGTGAAATCTCACTCGACCAGCCGGGTCGCGGTGGTGTGGCGTCTCAAGCGTGGCTGGCCTGTTTGTCGGGTGCGGCCAAAGATACCGATGGCAGCGGCGGCTTGTCGGCCCAAGAGATTCAGACTTGCGCGCAAGCTCGGATTGAAGACCAACTCAAAGGCGCGCAAGGCTATTTGCCACACCATGTGTCCATCATCGGCAATCCGTCCATGGTGCTGAGTTATGCGGTCAAGGAGGTCGCGCCCGCGCCTGTGCCTGCGCCTGCCCTATCGGTTGCCGTCGCAGTGCCGGTGAGCGCACCCGTCAAAGTGCCTGTTGCTCAGGCTACATCTATTGCCCCGGCTGTGTCCGTGCCTGCCGCTGTCATCAAGCCGTCGGCACTGGCCGCGCTCAATGACATTTACAACAACCGCGACGACCGCCGCTTGGTTACGCTAACTGCCGCTAAATCCAGTTTGAAGATCGGGCGTGACAACCTGGACTTCACCCTCAACTCGCGTGAAGGTGGCTATGTCTATCTGCTGATGGTGGGCTCGGATGGTCAGACCTTTGACCTCTTGTTCCCCAATCAGCTCGACCGCAACAACCTGATTGAAGTGGGTGGCAGCATGCGCTTGCCACGCCCCGCTTGGCAGCTCTCGGCAGAAGGCCCGCCGGGCAAAGACACCTTGCTGGCCATCGTCACCGACAGCCCGCGTGATTTCAGTGATGCGGGGCTCAAACCCTCAGGTCCATTTTCAGCCGTGGCTGCGGTGGCTGCCAAGGACATTCAGTTGGTGACTTCGGGGGGCGCGCAGGCCGCAGCGGCAGAGTGTTCTGACCCTGCGGCGACACGCAATATCGCCATCAAAAAGCGTTGCTCCAACGGCTACGCGGCAGCCTTGCTCACCGTTGAAGAGGTGCGCTAGCCGCTGGTCTGGCTGATGTTGTCCAACTCGCTACTCAGGCGCTCAAGGAACTGCTCCATGAAAACCCCTTCTCCCCGCCGTTCACGCTGGATGGCCCTTTTTCTGGCGACCTGTTTTGTCGCTCCCGGCATGGCGCAAAGCCCGTCGCCCGCCCCGGCGTCAGCAACGGACACCAGCCAGGCCAGTGACGAGCTACAGCCCAAGTTCATCTGGGGCATCTTGATCAATATCGCGATCCGGCTGGTCATGCCGACCTTCACCAGTTGGTTGAAAAACAAGTTGAGCAATGACTTGAGCAGCCCCTCAAATTTGAGCAAGCTCTTGGTCAACTCGTCCTCGGCGATGATCGTGCCCTTGAGTGCGCTGGTGTCCCTGGCATTCAAATCGGCGGGCGCACCGGAAAATACCGTGCTGGGCGAGCCCACCAAGCCGATGACGGTTGAGGCAGGCCGTGAAAACTACCAGGCTGTGCACGTCGCCATCGTTGGCTTTGACCGCAGCGGTTCTGTCACCGATATCCAGCCCGTGACGGCGGGGTTTCAAACCGGGGATCGCATCAAACTCAAGGTCTTGCCCACGTTTGATGGGCTCTTGGTGATCGAGAACATCAACCCCCAGGGCAAGCGGGTTCAGATATTCCCGCCCAGCGCCAGCGACGTGGTGTCGGTCAAGGCCGGGGCTGAAATTTTGGTGCCCATGGCCAAAGACGATTATTTTGAATTTGCCGGAGTCACGGGCGATGAGCAACTCGTCATCACCATTCGCGATGCCCGTGCTTTTGGTGCGGCAGCGTCCAAGGTCGAGGTAAATCGCAAGGACGATAAAAACGGCTCCAGTTTTGTGCAAGAAACCGCACCCGGTACCTACCCGGTGATTTCTCAGTCACTCAAACTCAAGCACGACAAAGCCAGCGAGCCCGCCAAAGAGCCATCACCTCTGCGCTCGATTCGCGGGTGATGGCCCACTTGCCCTAGCCTCAACGCCCCGGATCCCCATAAAGCGCATAAGGCGCCCAATAGGCTGGATGCGCATAGGCATTGACCGCAGTGCCGCGCCCATCCTTAGCCACCTCCTTGTCCAGCACCTCCAGCATGGCGCGCTGCAGCGACTTGGCCCGGGACAAACTCTCCACCTTCGAATACCGCTCAAACAAATGCGTCACCAGCTGGCGTGCCGAGACCGTCTCCACCGGCCAATGCGTGGCCAGCACCGAGCGCGAACCCGCGTAGAAGAACCCGCGCACCAAGCCTGAGACCGCCTCCGAGCCACTGCCGTCGGATGCTGCCGTGTTGCAAGCCGACAAGACCACCAAATCTGCATCCATGGACAGCTTGAGCACCTCCTCCAGCTTGAGCAGGCCGCTGTAAATGTCTTTGCCCGGTGCGGGCGAGAGCGCCAGAGCAGGCTGATCCAGCCCCGGCAAATCACCCGCCACCAGCCCGTGCGTGGCAAAGGCCACGATGCGGCGGCTCTTCAAGTTGGCGCTGATCACACTTTGCGGCGTGGCCTGTGCGCCAAAGAAAGTGTCCTTGCTCAGATCAGCCGACAGCGCGTTGGCAATGGCCGTGATCTCGTCGCGCGTGTCCGGTAGCGCAGCGAGCTCGGGCACCTCAACCACGGCTGCGGCGGCCACCTGCGCCGCTGTGCTGACGCTGTCAGCACTGTCAATGCCAAGCTTCACCTCATCAAACTTCGGTGCCTGACTGACCTTGAGATTGCGCGTGCCCCGGGATACGACAGATGCAGCAGACGTATGCTGACCAAAGTCCGGGTCACCAAAGCCAATAAAAGGCGAACGCTGCGCTTTGGAGCTGGCCACTGAGCGCAGCG
>CANCDA010000181.1 GCA_947374705.1 Comamonadaceae bacterium
GGCAGTGGGGGTTGCTGCTCGGGCGGGCCCATGTAAGTCCAGACCACGCCGCCGCGCACTTCACAGGGGTAGGCCTTGAGCTTGACCTTGTCGCACAGCGTGCTGGTCTCGGGCTCGGAGGGGATATCGGTGCACTGACCGTTGCCGTCGTACTTCCAGCCGTGGTACGGGCAGCGCAGGCCGTCGCCCTCGTTGCGGCCAAACCAGAGTGAGACGCGGCGGTGCGCGCAAAACTCGTCCATCAGCGCGATCTTGCCCGTGGCATCGCGAAATGCGACCAGCGACTCGGACAGCAGCTTGACCCGTACCGGCGGGCAGCCGGGCTCAGGCAGCTCGCGCGCCAGCAGCGCGGGAATCCAGTAGCGGCGAAACAGCGTGCCCATGGCGGAGCCGGGGCCGGTTTGGGTGAGACATTCGTTTTGTTCAGTGGGGTTCATTTTTCTTCCTAATCAGTTGGGGACAGAGCTTGTTCGCTTCGCGTAACTGCGGACTGTCCCGCAAGGTTTCATGTTTACTCCGGCGCAATATTGGCTTTTTTAACCACCTGCGTCCACATTTTCAAATCGCTGGCCACCAGGGCTTCCAGCCGCTCGGGTTTGCCGCCCGCTGTATCCACGCCGACTTTGTCCAGTGCCTCTTTCACATCGGGCAAGGCCAGCATCTGGTTGAGTTCGGTGTTCATTTTTTGCAGCACGCTCAAAGGCGTACCGGCTGGGGCCATCACGCCAAACCAGGCCTCACTCACCACCTTGGGCACGCCCGCCTCCGCCATGGTGGGCAGGTTGGGCAACGGGGCCACGCGCTCGGCGCTCAGCACGGCCAGCGCGCGCATCTTGCCGCTTTGCACCAAGGGCAAAGCGGTTTGCAGCACCACCACACCCGCCTGCACATGACCCGCCGCCAAGTCATTCAAAGCCCCGGCCATGCTTTTGTAGGGCACATGCAGCAGCTTGATGCCCGCCTCTTGCATGAACAGCTCCATCGTCAGGTGCTGCACACCGCCCAGGCCGGGCGAGGCGTAATTCAGGCTGCCTGCGGGCTGCTTCTTCGCGTAATCCACGAACTCGCGCACGGTTTTGGCGGGCACTTTGTTGGCGACGATCAACACCAAGGGGCTGGCCCCCAGCATCACGATAGGCGCAAAGTTTTTCAGCGGGTCATAGGGTAGCTTGGCGCGCAGCGCAGGCAAGGTGCTGAAGGACGTGGCGGCAAACAAAAAGCTGTAGCCGTCGGGTTGTGCTCGGGCCGCAGCCTCAATGCCGATGATGCCGCCCGCTCCCACCTTGTTTTCCACCACCACGGGCACGTTCCAGCGCTGTGTGAGTTTGGGGCCGAGTAGGCGTGCCAACTGATCGCCGGTGGTGCCTGCTGATGAGGGCACGATGAATTGAATGGTGCGCGAGGGGTAGTCCTGCGCGTGGGCCGGCACGGACAGCGCAGCGGCGCAAGCCAGACTCGCCCAGGTCAATATCCGTGTCAAGGTCATTGGGTATTTCATTCGGGTGGGATTTACATTGCATTATCTGCGCACACACTGTGAAATGACGGACTTGCGTGCATGGTGAAAACCCTAGTTTTTGCAAATCCATGAAAATTTAATGAATTTGCAAAAACCAGTTATAGTGCGGCGAAATGATCTCCCGCGACATTCAACCTTTATTCGAACGCTTGGCACGCCAGTACCCGGTGGTAACGCTTACCGGCCCACGGCAAAGCGGCAAAACCACACTGGCCAAGTCCGTCTTTCCCGACAAACCCTATGTCACGCTAGAAGATCCGGACACGCGCCGCTTTGCGATTGACGACCCGCGTGGTTTTTTGACGGGCCTGCGCGGCGGCGCCATTCTGGATGAAATTCAGCGCGCGCCTGAGCTGAGCTCTTACCTGCAAGGCATGGTGGACGCCGACCCCAGCCCGGGGCGCTTCGTGCTCACCGGCAGCCAGCAGTTTGAGTTGATGCAAGGGGTGACGCAATCACTCGCCGGACGCACGGCCATTCTTCGTTTGCTCCCCTTTACGGCCGCCGAGCTGTTGCGGCTGTCACCAGGCGCTGAGAAACAAGCTTTGCCGCAATGGCTGTACGCCAGTTTTTACCCTCGCATACATGACCGCCAGCTTGACCCCTCCCAGGCGCTGGCGGATTATTTCGCCACCTATGTGGAGCGCGATTTGCGCGCACTGACCGCTGTGCATGACTTGCGCCGCTTTGAGCGCTTTGTGCGCCTGTGTGCTGGGCGCGTGGGCCAGCTCGTCAACCTCAGCAGCCTGGGCAACGATGCGGGTGTGTCCCAGTCCACCGCGCAAGCCTGGATGGACTTGCTGCAAACCAGCTACATCGTGCACCTGCTGCCGCCGTGGTTCACCAACACCAGCAAGCGACTGGTCAAAAGCCCCAAACTATATTTTTATGACGTGGGCCTGGCAGCGTGGTTGCTCGGACTACGTAGTGCAGAGCAAGTGGCCCGAGACCCGCTGTGGGGCAGCTTGTTTGAGAACTTCATCGTCATGGAGGCGCTCAAAGACAAGTTCAACCAAGGCGACAACGCGCCGCTGTATTTCTACCGCGACGCTTCCGGCAATGAGATCGATTTGTTAGTACCCGCAGGTGGCAAGTTTCGTGCTCTTGAGATCAAGGCCGGTGCAACGGTCAACCCCGACTATTTCCGAGGCCTAACCCAATTCGTCAAAGCGCATGGCGCGCAATTGGAGAGCGGTGGCGTGATCTACGGCGGCACACAAAACCAGAGCCGCAGCCAATGGCCGGTGTGGTCATGGCAGAGCTTGTTCCATCGGCCCAGTGCCTAATCTGGGCATGATCCGTACCGAAGGCGCACGCATTTTCAGGAGATATTGATGTTGACACGACGACGTTTGTTTTCAAAATCGCTGATCAGTTTCGCAGGGCTTTTTCTCGCAGCTAGCGCGGCACCGCTATGGGCTCAAACCGGACCAACCGATGCTTACCCCACCAAGCCCGTACGCATCCTTGTCGGCTTCACCCCCGGTGGCGGGCCTGACATTACGGCGCGCCTGTTGTCGCAAAAGTTAAGCGAGAGCTGGAAGCAGCCCGTCATTGTGGAAAACCGCCCCGGCGCGGGCAGCAACATTGCAGCAGGGGCGCTGGCTACAGCACCGGCCGATGGCTACACGCTCTTGTCGGTGTCGTCGGCTCATGCGGTGTCGCCTGCCATCTACGCCAAGCTGTCTTATGACGTGGCCAAAGACTTTGCGGGCATCAGCTTGACCGCCACCGGCCCCGCGCTGCTCATTGTCTCGCCGCAATTGGGCGTGAAGAACGTGGCCGAGTTGGTGGCGCTGGCCAAGGCCAAACCCGGTCAACTCAATTACTCGTCGGCCGGGGTGGGCAGCGGCGCGCACTTCGCGGTGGAGTTGCTCAAGGCGCAGGCCGGTATCGACCTGGCGCATATTCCCTTTAAAGGCATCCCCGAGGCGCTGACCGAGACCATGGCGGGCCGCACGCAAGTCTTCATCGCACCCTTTGCCAGCGCCATCAATTTGGTGAAAGACGGCAAGGCGATTGCCATTGCGGTAACTGGGCTCAAGCGCATGGCCGAGCTGCCCGCAATGCCCACCGTGGCCGAGTCCGGCGTGGCGGGCTTGTCGCACTATGAATGGGTTTTTTGGTACGGCTTGTTGGCCCCGGCCAAGACGCCGCGCCACATCATCGCCAAGCTCAACGCCGAAGTGGCCACTATTCTGAAACAACCCGAAGTGCGCCAACGCTTTGCCCCGCTGGGCATTGACCCGGTGACCAGCACGCCCGAAGAATTTGACAAACTCATCGCTTCCGAAGTGGCCAGTTTCACGCGCTTGGCCAAGGCCGCCAATATCAAGCTCGACTAACCCCTTTCAACTCAGAAGTAAGCCCATGAAAACACGCGTCAACGACATCGACATTCACTACACCATCGAGGGCTCCGGCCCCTGGATCACGCTGTCCCACTCGCTAGGTTGCGACATCTCCTCGTGGGACGAGCAGGCCGCCCTGCTGGCCCCCAACTACACCGTTTTGCGCTATGACGCACGCGGCCACGGCCAGACCAGCGCGCCGCAAGGCCCCTACACGCTGGAGCAATTGGCCGACGATGTGCATGGCCTGTTCCAGCATTTGGGCATCACGCGCACGCACTGGCTGGGCATCTCCATGGGCGGCATGATTGGCCAGGCCTTCGCCCTCAAATACCCCGGCGTGTTCAGCAGCATGGTGCTGCTCGACACCACCAGCCGCCGCCCGCCCAACGCGCAAGCCATGTGGGGTGAGCGCATCGCCATCGCACAAAGCCAGGGCATGGCCGGGTTGATTGACAGCACTTTGGCGCGCTGGTTCACCCCGCCGTTTCGAGCCGCGCACCCTGAGATCATGGCGCGCATCGAGGCCGGTCTGTTGGCCACGCCGGTGGCCGGTTTTTGCGGCTGCTGCGAAGCGATTGCCAAGGTTGATGTGTTTGACCGCTTGCCCGAGATCGACTGCCCCGCCCTGGTGATGGTGGGTGACCAAGACCACGGCACACCGCCTGAGATGGCACGGCTGATTCATCAAAACCTGCGTGGCTCGCAGTTCATCGTCATACCGGATGCAGCCCACATTTCCAACATCGAGCAGCCTGAATTCTTCAACCGTGAGTTGCTGAAATTTTTGGCCCAGCAAACAGCCTGATTCCACCCCGGAGAACGCGCATGATCCTCGCTAAAAATCCTGCACCAAGCCTCAAAGAACGCCTGCAGCAACCCGGTCTCTTGGTCGCCCCCGGCGTCTATGACATGGTCTCGCTGCGCCTGGCCGACACCTTCGGTTTTGGCGCGCTCTACATGACGGGCTACGGCACAGTCGCCTCGCACCTGGGCTTGCCCGACGCGGGCATTGCCACCTACAGCGACATGGTGGGCCGCGTCACGGCCATGGCAGGCATGGCGCGCACGCCGCTGATTGCGGATGCTGATACGGGTTACGGTGGTCTGCTGAATCTGCGCCA
>CANCDA010000182.1 GCA_947374705.1 Comamonadaceae bacterium
TTGCGGATTTGTTTATGGCTCATTTTTCACTTTCTAAAAGGTTGACGACAGGGCTTGTGGCCTTGTCGCTGCGGTCTGTCCCGCAAGAAGTCAGGATTTGTTGTATTTCAATCGGGCTCAACAATCGCCCTGGTATTAATTCGCCAGCCTTGATGTGGGCAGTGCCCAGCAAAGCGCGGGGTTGATCCCCATACACGGCAATGCGTTCAGCATCAGCCCAAGCCCCGCGACGGCGTACACCGCTCAGGAACCGACCTGCATTTTCAACGTCTAATGTGACGGGCGTGTGATCGGCCAGCAGCGCATCCACGGGCAGCAAGCACGCCATGCGCTCGTCCTCACTCATGGCCGTCAGCGCTTCGAGGGAGACGCATTGCGACTCATCAAAACTACCGGTGGCCGTGCGGCGCAAAGCCGTCAAGTGCGCGCCGCAGCCTAGTGCCTCGCCCATATCTTCGGCCAGAGTTCGGATATAGGTACCTTTGCTGCAAGTCACTCTCAATTCGATAGCTGCTTGTGCAGGATTTTCAAGGTCTGCAGCCGCATTGAGCTTGTAAATTATGACGCTGCGGGCCTCCCGCTCCACTTCTACCCCAGCCCGCGCATACTCGTACAAAGCCTTGCCGTCTTTCTTGAGGGCGCTGTGCATCGGCGGCACTTGTTGGATGGGCCCGGTGAAGCGCTGGGCGACTTCGGCCACGGCCGCTTCGCTCACATGAACAGGGCGCACTTCAATGACGTCACCCTCAGCATCGCCCGTGCTGGTTTTGATGCCCAAGCGTGCCGTGGCCACATAGGTTTTGTCCGCATCCAAATGCATCTGGCTGAATTTGGTGGCCGCGCCAAAGCACAGGGGCAACACGCCGGTGGCCAAAGGGTCTAACGTGCCGGTGTGGCCCGCCTTGTCGGCGCGCAACAACCATTTGGCTTTTTGTAAAGCCTGGTTACTTGACAGTCCCAGTGGTTTATCCAGCAGCAACACCCCGTGCACAGGGCGCCGCTGCACCCGTGTGCGTGGCGCTTGCATGGCTAGTCCTCTTTGGCTCTGGAGGAGACCGCCTTAGCGATCAGTGCGTTCATGTCGGCTGCCCGCTCAGTGGTGCGGTCAAACACAAAGTGAAGCGTGGGTACGGTGTGGATGTGCAGGCGTTTGAAAAGCCCGCTCCTCAAAAACCCCGCTGCGGCATTGAGACCTTGCGTGGTCTGCTCTGGATCACCATTGAGCAGGCTGTAAAACACCTTAGCGTGGGCGTAGTCGGGCGTCACCTCCACCGCCTGGATGGTGACCATGCCCACACGCGGGTCTTTCAACTCGCGTGCGATCAAGTCCGCCAGATCACGCTGGATCTGGTCGGCAACCTTGAAGCTGCGGTTGGGGGTACTGGAAGCCTTGCGCATGAGCAATCTCGTTTTACAACGTACGTGCCACTTCTTTGATCTCAAAGAACTCCAACTGATCGCCCTCGGCGATGTCGTTGTAGCCTTTGATGTTCAAACCGCATTCGAAGTTCTCTTTGACTTCGCGAGCATCGTCTTTGAAGCGTTTGAGCGACTCCAGCTCGCCGGTAAAGATAACCATGTTGTTGCGCAGCAAGCGCAACTTGGCACTGCGACGCACCACGCCTGAGGTGACCATACAACCGGCAATCGAGCCGATCTTGCTGACCTTGAAGACCTGGCGAATCTCGGCCACGCCAATGACTTCTTCGCGCTTGTCCGGCGTGAGCATGCCCGACATGGCAACTTTGAGCTCATCCACCGCGTCGTAAATGATGCTGTAGTAACGCAGGTCAACGCCGTTGTGCTCGGCCAATTTGCGTGCCCCGGCGTCGGCGCGGGTGTTGAAGCCGATGATCACCGCTTTAGAGGCAATAGCCAAGTTCACATCCGACTCGCTGATACCGCCCACTGCGGCGTACACCAGTTGCACTTTGACCTCGTCGGTGGAGAGCTTGAGCAGCGACTGAGCCAAGGCTTCTTGCGAGCCCTGCACGTCGGCTTTGACGATGATGGGCAGCATCTTGACTTCACCAGCGGTGATGTCGGTGAACATGTTCTCCAACTTGGCGGCTTGTTGCTTGGCCAACTTGGTGTTGCGAAACTTGCCAGCACGGTAGGTGGCGATTTCACGTGCACGGCGCTCATCGCTCATGACCATGAACTCATCACCGGCTTGAGGTACTTCAGTCAAGCCCTGGATTTCAACCGGGATCGACGGGCCAGCCGTTTTGATGGGCTTGCCGTTTTCATCCAACATGGCGCGAATGCGTCCAAAGGTTTGACCGGCCAGCACAATGTCGCCCGCCTTGAGCGTGCCAGACTGCACCAGTACGGTGGCCACAGGGCCCTTGCCCTTGTCCAGTCGCGCTTCGATGACCAGGCCCTTGGCCATGGCATCTACCGGCGCGCGAAGCTCCAACACCTCGGCTTGCAGCAGCACTTGCTCCAGCAAGGCGTCAATGCCGAAACCGGTCTTAGCCGAGACTTCCACAAAGGGTGAGTCGCCACCGAATTCTTCGGGTACGACTTCTTCAACCACCAGCTCTTGGCGCACCCGATCCGATTTGGCATCGGGTTTGTCGATCTTGTTGATGGCCACCACAATCGGGACACCCGCCGCCTTGGCGTGCTTGATGGCCTCTTTGGTTTGCGGCATCACGCCGTCATCAGCAGCCACCACCAAAATCACAATGTCGGTGGCCTTGGCACCACGGGCCCGCATGGCGGTAAACGCCTCGTGACCGGGGGTGTCGAGGAAGGAGATCATGCCGCGTGGTGTTTCGACGTGGTAAGCGCCAATGTGCTGCGTGATACCACCGGCTTCGCCCGAGGCGACCTTGGCACGGCGGATGTAGTCCAGCAGCGAAGTCTTGCCGTGGTCCACGTGACCCATAACGGTCACCACAGGGGCACGCGGCAGAAACTCTGCGTGCTGCTGCGAGACTTCTTCGTCGGTAAACGCCTCTGCATCATCCAGCGCAGCCACGATGGCTTTGTGACCCATTTCTTCCACCACGATCATGGCGGTGTCTTGGTCCAACGACTGGTTGATGGTGACCATCTGACCGAGCTTCATCAGATGCTTGATGACCTCTGAGGCCTTAACGGCCATCTTGTGGGCAAGCTCCGACACGGTGATGGTTTCAGGCACGTGCACATCCAACACCCGCGCTTCAACCGGGGCCGACTGCGCTTGATCTGAATGGTGATGCCGATCATCACCCCGCTTGCCTCGGGGGCCACCACGCCAGCTGCCACGGCCCACACCACCACTGGTGTCGCCGCGCGTGGGAATGGCCTTTTTCTTGGCAGGGTCACCGGCCCAGCTGGATGACAGCTTGGCGGATTTAACTTCCTTGCCCGCACCCGCAGCACCTGTGGCCGCACCGCCCGCTGCGGGTTTGGCCACGCCAGTACCCGTCGCAGGTTTGTGCAAAGTACCCTTCATGCCCGCCTTGGCGGCGTCAGCGGCTTTGACAACAGGTTTTGGCTCTTCCTTCTTGATCACCGGGGCTTTTTTGGCCGGTGAAGACATCATGGTGCGAATGGCTGCAGCTTCTGCTTCGGCTTTGCGACGGCGGTCATTCAGGTCAGCCGCACGCGCGGCCTCTTCATCGGCACGCGCCTTCGAATCTGCAATCGCTTTTTGACGCGCATCCGCCACCGCCTTGGCCTTGGCTTCGCTCAGTGCTGTAGCCGCCGCCTCAGCCTCTTGGCTAGAGGGTGTGGTTTGTGCTTTTACTTTGGCTTTTTGCGCATCCTCGGCGGCGAGCGCCAGGGCAGCGGCCTTCTCGGCGGCTTCGCGTTCACGTGACTCTTGCGCTTCACGTTGACGACGGCGCTCTACCAGCTCTTCTTCCTGGCGGCGAATGAACTCAGCTTGACGACGCGCTTCTTCTTCGCGACGGGCCAGTTCTGCATGGTCAATCAAGGGGGTGGCAGGGGCTTCGACTTGCACTTGCGGCTCAGGCACGACCGCTACGGGTTCCACTGCCACCACAGCCACAGCTTCAACCACCTCAACTTCATCATCACGGCGGATAAAGGTACGCTGTTTGCGCTTCTCAACCACGATGGTGCGAACCTTGCCAGTGGCGTCTGCCTGCTTGATTTCGCTGGTGGATTTTTTGACCAGCGTGATCTTCTTGCGCTCAGGGCTGGCCGTGCCATGGCTGGCCTGCAAGTAGCTCAGCAAATGCTGCTTGTCTGACTCAGTCAAGACATCAGAAGCAGCCGCCTTGGCGACACCCGCTGACTTCAGCTGTTCAAGCAGCGTCTCTGTGGACTTCTTGAGCTCAGTGGCAAATTCGGAAACGGTCGTACTGGACATTTGTGGGGTAACCTTTAGCGGCGGCAAAACAAGCCCTGAGGGGCAATTGTTCGCCTTTACTTAAATTTTGTTTTCATAACTATTACGCTTGAGGAGCGGCGTCATCGGTAAACCAATGCGCGCGCGCCTTCATGATCAGGGTCTTGGCCTCTTCCTCAGACTGACCGGTGATGTCGGTGAGCTCATCCACCGCCAGATCAGCCAAATCATCCAGGGTGTGGATGTTGTTTTCTGACAGCTTGGCGAACAACTCGGGCGTCAAGCCTTCCAGGTCGCGCAGATCCTGCGTGCCCTCTTCAACCACTTCTTCACGCGCAATTTCCATGGTCAGCAGTGCGTCCTTGGCACGGGTGCGCAATTCGTCAACCGTGTCCTCATCGAAGCTCTCAATCTCCAGCATCTCTTGCAGAGGCACGTAGGCGATCTCTTCCAGGCTGGTAAAGCCTTCGGCAATCAGGATGTCGGAGATTTCTTCATCGACATCGAGCTTTTCCATGAACAGCGCGCGAATCGAGCCGGTTTCATCGGATTGCTTCTTGGCCGACTCGGCCGCGTCCATGATGTTGATCTTCCAGCCCGTCAGCTCAGAGGCCAAGCGCACGTTTTGACCACCACGGCCAATCGCAATCGCCAGGTTTTCTTCGTCCACCACCACGTCCAT
>CANCDA010000183.1 GCA_947374705.1 Comamonadaceae bacterium
AACAATCCGGCCTGGGCCGCGAGGGCTCCAGCCACGGCATGGAAGACTATGTGGAGATGAAGTACCTGTGCATTGGCGACATTCAAAAATGAAACCCAAAATGAAGTTCACGCGCCTTCTATAATCGACAGCACAAGCGGGTGTAGTTCAATGGTAGAACTTTTGCTTCCCAAGCAAATAGCGTGGGTTCGATTCCCATCACCCGCTCCAAATTTTTCGCTCACAATTTCAAAAAGCCCTGATAGGGCTTTTTTTACGTTTGAGCGTTTCGTCAATCTGAAGGTTGGGCTCCTGGCTTTTGTACGCCTGGGCACTGGGTGTGGACGGCTCCGCGGGAATGACGAGAAGACGTTGGCAAGATCAGGTCGGTGGCGCGCTCAGCGCAGCGGCATCAAGGAGGAGTCGGTGGCCCTAGGCCACCACGGGGGACAGCCGCGGAGCTGAGTGCGCCGCCGACCTGATCCCGTACAAAACCACACGCCGAATGCCTTCGAATCCGACTTCGACTTCGCCATCAAATCTTGAACGACTCCAGCGTCTCCGGCGCAAACAACTCGCTGGGCTCCAGCAAACGCTTGGACAGGCCTTGCTCGAAGTGGTAGCGCAAAAAGGTACGCAGGGTTTTTTCGTTTTTCTCGAAGCCGTAGGGCCAAAAATCATCGCCCATCTCGCGCTTGACCTGCTCCACGTGCGAGGTCAACCACGGCAGCATGGTCTTGAGTGCGGCGGTCTCGTACAGGTCTTCGTAACTGCGGCGTTGTGACTCTTTCAGCGCCTTCATCATGGACTGCGCCACCCAACGATTGGCCTCGTACACATCGCGGCGAATGGCCACGGTGTGCATGATGGGGAACATGCCGGTTTCTTTGAAGTAGTTGCGCTCAATCGGCTCGTAGTCTTCAAACAGGCGCTTGACCTTGCCGCCGCCCTTGAGGTAGCTCGACGGCATGCGCGCCGTGTAAAGCGCGTCAATCTCACCGTCCATCAGCATTTGCGACAGGGTTTGCGTCGGGCCGATGCTCTGGACTTTGATGTTGGACGGTAAATCGAGTTTCATTTTTTCTGAGCGGCCCGGCTCTTCTTCGCCGCCGGTGTAGTAGGTCACGCTATCGACCGGCACGCCGTAGTGGTCGGACAAGATGCCGCGAATCCAGACCGGCGCGGTCATTTGGTATTCCGGGTTGCCGATGCGTTTGCCGATCAGGTCTTTGGCCTCGCGAATGCCCGAATTGGCGTTGACGTAAATGCAGGAGTGGCGAAAGAACCGCGAGGGGAAGACGGGGATCGCCACAAAGGGCCGTGGCTCACGGAACATCGAGACGCTGTAGGACGACAGCGACATCTCGGCCACGTCAAACTCTTTGTGACGCAGCATGCGGAAGAAGGTCTCTTCCACCTCCATGTTGAGGTAGTTCAGGTCAATGCCGTCGGGCTGGATGCTGCCGTCCATCAGGCCGCGTGTGCGGTCGTAGTTCCAGCAGCCGAAGGTGAGTTTGAGTTTGGACATGGTGGTGTTGACGTTATGAAGTGTTGGGTTATTCGGATTTGATTTGCGCAGCAGCAATGGCCTTGGCCATGCGGTCGATTTCAGACTGGATGGCGCGGCCATAGTCGGCTGGGCCAGCGCCCACGGCGTCCACCCCGGCGGTGTTCAGGGCCTGAATCAGCTCGGGTAGCTTGGCCACGCGCGCCACCTCGGCGCTGAAGCGTTCGATCACATTGGCGGGTGTGCCGCTGGCGGCAAAAAAGCCAATGGTGGGTGAGAAGTCAAAGCCGGGGATCAACTCGGCAATGGTGGGCACCTGGGGCTCTTGGCTGGAGCGCTGCGCTGAATTATTGGCCAGCAACTTGATCTGACCACTTTTGACAAAACCGGCGAGTGAAGGCAGGGCCGAGAACAAGACGTCCACCTGCCCACCCACCAGCGCGGGCACGGACTGGCCTGTGCCCTTGAACGGGATGTGTTTCAAGTCCAGACCCAAGCCGCTCTTCATGGCCTCCATGGTGAGGTGGTGCGTGCTGCCAACGCCCGATGAGCCGTAGTTCAAGCTGCCCGGCTTGGCCTTGACCAGCGCGATGAACTCCTGCAAATTGGACACACCCACCTTGGGGTGAACCGCCAAGTACAGCGAGGCCCGCGCCGCCAGCGCCACCGGCACAAAGTCGCGCTTGTAGTCGTAACTCAGGTTTTTGTAAATCACCGGGTTGATGGAGAACATGGAGCCGTCAGTCACCATGAAAGTGTGGCCGTCCGCTGGCGCTGTGGCCAGCGCCTGGGCGGCCACCACGCCGTTGGCACCGGGCTTGTTGTCCACCACAACGGGCTGGCCCAAACGCTCAGTCAGGCGCTGGGCAAACAGGCGCGCCACGGTGTCGGGCAAGCCGCCAGCGGGGTTGGTGATGATGAGGCGGATAGGTTTACTGGGGTAGGTCGCTTGTGCCTGAGCTTGGTTCATCAAGGTGCTGACCCCCATCATCCACAGCCCCAACAGCGTGCCCACCTTGGACAAGGTCTTGCGTTTATTCATTTGAAATTTCCAAAATTAATCGACTCAACTGATTTGCAAACAGCGCCATTATTCCTGCTTGATGCTCACGGTCTTGAGCACCTTGCCCAGTCGCTCATTTTCGTCCGTAATGGCTTTCGCATAGTCGCCCGGTTTCCCACCCACGGCCTCGATACCCGCATTGGCCAAAATTTGAATCGTCTCAGACGCTTTGGCGACCTTGTCCATCTCGGCGCTGATGCGCTCCACCACGGTCAAGGGCGTCCCGGTGGCGGCGAGCACGCCCACGATCACGGCAAAGTCGAAGCCCGGCACGATCTCGGCAATCGCAGGCACACCAGGCTCCTGGGGCGAGCGCTTACCCGCGTTGGTCGCCAGCAGTTTGATCTGGTTGGCTTTGACAAAACCCGACACCGAAGGCAGCGCAGAAAACGCCACATCCACCTGCCCACCAATCAAGGCGGGCACCGATTGGCCCGTGCCTTTGAAGGGGACGTGCACCACGTCAATGCCCAACGCCGATTTCATGGCCTCCATCGTCAGGGGGTGCGAGCTGCCGATGCCCGAGGAGCCGTAGTTCAAGGCCCCAGGTTTGGCTCGGGCCATGGCCACGAACTCTTGCAAAGTGTTGACGCCGGTCTTGGGGTGCACGGCCAGATACAGAGGTGCGCGTGCGGCGAGTGATACGGGGATGAAGTCACGCTTGAAGTCGTAACTCAGGCTCTTGTAGATCGCGGGATTGATCGAAAACATCGAGCCATCGGTCACCAAAAAAGTGTAGCCGTCGGGCGGTGCAGACGCCAGCGCCTGGGCCGCCACCACGCCGTTGGCACCGGGCTTGTTGTCCACCACCACGCCCTGCCCCAGCGCTGCGCCCAGGCGTTGCGCATAGATGCGCGCCACGGTATCGGGCAAGCCACCGGCTGAATAGGGCACGATGAACCTGATGCTGCGATTCGGATAGGCGGTCTGCGCCTGTGCGAGCAGGGGCAAGGTCAAACCTGCGGCGAGGCAAGCCGTGACGATCAGAAATGGGCGACGCGTGGGCATGAAACTATCTCCTGGGGGTGAGGTGTGTGAGAACCATGTCGCCCTCACGGGGCCGGGGTGGAGTAGGAGGGTTCGAGCGCGGGCGCGGACTGATCCCACACGCAGCGGGCTTCATAAGCACGCCAGTCCGTGGTCTTGGGAACAATCGCCTGGAATGCCACGACTTGTGACGGCGCCGCCGAAATGGCCGAGGCGCCCGTGCCAATGGCGGGCTCACCGCGCTGGAACGCCCGCACCGCCTCCAACATCTGCTTGCGAAACTCGACGATGGCCAGGTCACTGGCCCCCAGCCGGTCATGGGTGCGGTCGGCAATCGGGCCCATGGTGACCCACATGGCGATGTCTTGGTTGGGAAAGCCCGTGATGCCGGTGAAGTTGCCCGCCTTCATGGCCGCACGGTCTTGCCAGAAATGGTTGTCACGGGTGCGCAGCGGTCGGTACTGCGGGTCCAGGTCAATGCCCAGTTCTTGGCCCAAAAACTTGCGCCAGGTGGCAGTCGTTGGTGTTTGCGAAGGATGACCCCAGGCGATGAAATAAAAGGCCGTGTGGGTGTCGTCCATGGGCACGTTGATGTTGGCCACGTTGTACAGGTTGTTGGGCGGGATCAGGGCCGTGGCGGGTGCCACAAACACGGTAGAGCGAACGTAGTCGTTCAGGGCTGCCTGCTGGATCGGGCGACGAATGGCCGCGTAGCGAAAGCCATAGGGTGCGCGCGCGATCTGCATGCGCGGAGCCTTGTCGGTGGAGGGACGCAGCCACATGGAGTCTGTGGCCTGGGCGCTGTCACCCCGTGCGGGAACCATGTCGGAGGAATGCAGGCTAGAGCTGTGCGCCGAGTCAATGGCGCCCTCCAAAATCTGCGCCCAATTGCACGGGATGATGGCCTTGGCGATGGTCACGCGGGTGTCGGCGGTGGGGGCCCAGGCGGGCGGCACAAAGGCGGGCTGGGTCTCGCTCGGCCCCATATAGACCCAGACAAAACCACCCCACTCATGGGTCGGGTAGGCCAAATGCTTGACCTTTTGCGCCATGCCGCTGGCGGCGGGCTCGGACACCATCTCCAGCACATTGCCCTGCACGTCCATCTTCCAGCCGTGGTAGAGGCAGCGCAGGCCGCAATTTTCATTGCGCCCAAACACGAGCGAGGCGCGCCGGTGCGGGCAGTACTCGTCCATCACACCCACACGCCCCTCGGTGTCGCGAAACACCACCAGGTCTTCGCCAAACATCTGCGCCTTGATGGGTGTGCCGTCGGGCTCACTGACCTCTTCGATCAGGCACACCGGCGTCCACTGGCGGCGCATCAGCTGGCCCATGGGGGCTTGGCCTTCAACACGGCACAAGAGATCGTTTTCTTCAGGGGTCAACATGCG
>CANCDA010000184.1 GCA_947374705.1 Comamonadaceae bacterium
CCCAAAAACAAGATCAAGAAAGTAGTCACCCTGGTGTCGGACTACGGCCCGGGCCTGGATGCCGAGCGCACCTTCCGTGAACGTTTCATCTTCAACGGCGGGCAGATCATCGAGTCAATCCGCGTGCCGGTGCGCAACCCTGACTTTGCGCCCTTCTTGCAAAAGGTGCGCGACTTGGCCCCCGATGCGCTGTTTGTGTTTGTGCCCTCGGGCATAGGCACCGCCGTGATGAACCAGTGTGCCGAACGCGGCTTGGCCAAAGCCGGTATTCGCCTGATTGGCACGGGTGATGTAGTGGACGATGACATCTTGAACTCCATGGGCGACGCAGCCCTGGGCGTGGTGACCTCCTACCCCTACTCCACCGCGCACCCATCGGCAGTGAACAAGAAGTTTGTGGAAGCCTTCCAAAAAGCCAACAAGAACATGCGTCCCAATGTGGTGGCTGTGACAGGCTATGACGGCATGCACCTGATTTACGAGGCGCTGAAAAAGACCGGTGGCAAAGGCGGCGGCGATGCTCTGTTGGCGGCCATGAAGGGGCAAATTTTTGAGAGCCCACGTGGACAGATCTACATCGACGCCAACACCCGCGACATTGTGCAAAGCGTGTACGTTCGCAAGGTGGAGCGCAAAGACGGCGCGCTGTACAACATCGAGTTTGAAGAACACAAAGATGTGCGCGACCCACCACGTTCGAAGTAAAAATCGACACCCCTGATGAAACCATTTTTTCGTGCCGACCAAGTCGGCAGCCTGCTGCGCCCGCCCGAGTTAATTCAGGCGCGCGCGCAGCATCAAAAGGGTGAGATCGCGCACGCAGCCTTGCGTAGCGCGGAAGACGCGGCCATCCGCCACATCGTGACTGAGCAAGAGCGCATCGGCTTTGATGTGGTGGTGGATGGTGAGTTTCGCCGTGAGAACTGGTGGATTGATTTTGTGGCGGGGCTCAGTGGGGTGGAGATTCGGGATGGTGATCCGGGTCAGGCCTTTGTCGCTCCTAAAGAAGCAGACGATCATGGGCACGACCACAGCCATGACGATCATGACCACGGCTGGCAGTACGTGCCCAAGAATGTGCTGACGACCGGGCGCGTGCACGCAACTGCGCCCATCACAGCACCGGATTTTTCTTATCTGAGCAGCGTCACCACGCGCTCGGCCAAGGTGACCCTGCCCTCGCCCACGCGCCTGCATTTTCACGGCGGGCGGGCGGCGGTATCAAAACAGGCCTACCCCGACATTGAAGAATTTTTTGCCGATCTGGCCCAGGTGTACCGTGCCGAGATTGCCGCGCTAGAGGCTGCGGGTTGCCGCTACATCCAGATCGACGACCCCCTAATGACTTACTTCATCAGCGAACGCATGCGCGCCGAGGTGGTGGCTGCGGGGGATGACCCGGACGCACGCTTGCGCCGCTATGTGGACTTGACCAACGAATGCATTAGCGAGCGACGCCCCGACACGGCCATAGGCATTCACGTGTGCCGGGGTAATTCACGCAGCGGCTGGATCGCCGAGGGCGGCTATGAGCGCATTGCTGAGAGCGTGCTGGGCGGGCTCAAGGTGGATCACTTTCTGCTGGAGTACGACGACGAGCGCTCAGGTGACTTCGAACCGCTGCGCCATGTGCCGCGCGGTGTGCGCGTGGTGCTGGGCCTGGTCACCACCAAGCGTGGTCAGCTTGAGAGCGCCGACGACCTGATGCGCCGCATCGACAGCGCCAGCAAGCTCATCCCCCTGGAAGACCTGGCCATCAGCCCGCAATGCGGATTTGCCAGCACGGTGGAGGGCAACATCATCACACCCGATGACCAGTGGCACAAACTGGCGCGGGTGGTGGAAGTGGCGCAGCGGGTGTGGGGCCAGGCTTGAGCCGCCCTCTGCGACCCTAAAGACCCGCCATGCAACGCAGAGCCCTTCTAAGCACAGCAGCAGCCACGCCACTGCTGTGCTGGCTACCTCAGGCTGCACAGGCGCAGAGCAGCTATCCCAGCAAGGCAATTCGCTACATCCTGCCCCTGGCAGCCGGTGGTGGGGCCGACATGATTGCGCGTGCCGTGTGCGAGCGCATGGGCCGACTGCTGGGCCAGCCCATGGTGGTGGACAACCTGGGCGGCGGCGGCGGCGTGATCGGCTCGCAAACCACGGCCCGCGCCGTGCCCGACGGCTACACCCTGATGCAAGCCTATGTGGGCACGCATGGCACCGCACCCGCCACGCGCAAGCTGCCCTATGACGCGCTGCGCGACTTCACACCCATTGGTCTGATCGGCACCACCCCCAATGTCTTGTGCGTGAATACGGCACTGCCCATGAGCGACGTCAAAGGTTTTGTTGATTACCTGCGCAAAAACCCCGGCAAAGTGTCTTACGGCTCAGGCGGGCAAGGCTCGCTCACGCACCTGGTGGCGGAGTTGTTCAAATTGCAGACCGACACCTTCATGCTGCACATCCCCTACCGGGGGATTGCGCCTGCGTTTACCGATTTGATTTCCGGCCAGACGCAGGCCATGTTTCCCAGCTTGGCGGGAGGGCTACCGCACATCCGCAGCGGGCGCATTCGCGCACTGGCGGTCACGGGCACGCAGCGCCACCCTTTGCTCAAGGATGTACCCACATTTGAAGAAGCAGGATTGAAAGGTTTTGACGCGCAGCAGTGGTACGGCATCATGGGACCAGCAGGCTTGACACCGGTCGTCGTCAAGCAACTCAACGAAGCCTTGAACAAGGTGTTGAGTCAGGCAGACTTCAAAGAAAAACTCTCCAGCGAGGCGGTGGAGTTAAAACCCTTGAGCCCCGAGGCTTTTGCCGCCTTCGTCAAGGCCGATATTGCCCGCTGGACTAAGCTGGCCAAAGAGCGTCATATTCAACTCGACAGCTAAGCAGCCCATAGACGTAAAAAAGCCCTCAGACGAGGGCTTTTTTAGGGGTAGAACCAAGCGTGCAGCAGATTAACCGCCTTTGGAAGGACGCTTGCCTGGGTTCTTCTTGCTGCGCGTAGCTTTGCCACGCTCAAGACTGACCTTTTGACCATGACCGACGGAGGTCGGGCTCATGCCGGGCAAAGGCTTCGGTTTAGGGGTGGCTTTGCGATCTGCTTCGGTGACGATTTTGTTACCCATTTGAGGTTCCTGTAGTTGCGTAAAAACCCTGTATTAGGCCATAGGTTGTGGGCCTATTTTTTAATCAGGGTGTGTTTTTATTCGATCAGTGTTGCGAATCAACGCGCGGGCTTGGCGGGGCGCTTGGCCGCGTCACGCGGCACAAACACTTTGCCGCCATTACCGGCATGGCCTGCGGGCTTGGCAAAACCCGGCTTGATGCCCATGGGTTTGCCAAATGCGGGCTTGTCAAAGGAGGGCTTGCGCGGTGCGAAATCAGCACGCGGGGCGGCAAAGTCGCCACGGGGGGCGAAGTCACCGCGAGGTGCTGCGTCGCGGCGGTTATCGCCTGCGAAGCGGTCATTGAAGCCACCTTTGCGCTCGTAGCTGCGGCCATCACGGGCACCGTCTTGGCCGCCGCCGCTAAAACCACCACCTGAGCCGCCACCACCAAAGCCGCCCGCACGCGGCGCGCGGTCAGCACCAAAGCCACCAGCACGGGGTGTGCGGTCGCCGCCGAAGCCGCCGCCGCCAAATCCACCACCACCACCGCTAGGTCGGCCTGCACCGAACTTGCGATCACGAGAGAAGTTGTCGTTGCCACCGCGGCTGTCACGGCCACCAAAGTTGCCGCCCGGGCGTGAATCAGGCACGCGCTGCTTGGGCTCCATGCCGGGGACGACTTCAGCCTTGATCGGCTGGCGGTTGTAGGCCTCGATGTCGAAAATCTTGCGGCGGTCACGCAGCTCGGCAAAGGTAATAGCCAAGCCATCACGACCTGCACGGCCGGTGCGACCAATGCGGTGGGTGTAGTCCTCTGCCTTCATGGGCAGGCCGAAGTTGAACACGTGGGTGACGGTGGGCACGTCAATGCCGCGCGCAGCCACGTCGGTGGCCACCAAGATTTGCACTTGACCTTGGCGCAGCGCCATCAGGCGGCGGTTGCGCAGGCCCTGGCTCAGGGCACCGTGCAGGGCCACAGCGTCAAAGCCGTCTTGCTGCAAGTCATTGGCCAGGCCGTCACACTCAATCTGGGTGCTGGCAAACACAATGGCTTGGTTGATGGTGGCGTCACGCAACCAATGGTCGAGCAACTGGCGCTTGTGTTGGGCGTTGTCGGCCCAGAACAGCACCTGCTTGATGTTGGCGTGTTTTTCCTGTGGGCTGTCGATCTGCACCTTCTTGGCAGAAGCGCCGTTGTCACGCATCACGCGCATGGCCAACTGCTGAATGCGCGGCGCAAACGTGGCGCTGAACATCATGGTCTGGCGACGCTGAATGGTGAGCTGGTTGACGTCGGCCAAATCGTCGGAGAAACCGAGGTCCAACATGCGGTCGGCTTCGTCCACCACCAGGAACTGAACCTGATCGAGTTTGATTTGCATGGAGCGTTGCAAGTCCAGCAAACGGCCCGGTGTGGCCACCACCAGATCGGCGTTTTGCAGCTTGGCAATTTGCAGCTGGTAAGGCATGCCGCCCACCACGCTGGCCACGCGCAGGCCACGGCAATGCTTGACCAGGTCAATCGCGTCGTGCGCGACTTGTTGGGCCAGCTCACGTGTGGGGCACAAGATCAGCGCGCCGGGGGTGGGGGCTTTGAAATTGCGTGCGTTGGTGGGGTCTTTGCGCTTGGCGCGCTTAGGGGCAGGCTCGCCTTTGGCGGCAGCATCGGCCACCGCTTGTTCAAAGTCGGCGCGCTCTTTGGCTTCTGCGTCGGCGTTCTGCTTGAGCAGGGTGTGCAGCACGGGCAGCAAGAAAGCCGCCGTCTTGCCGCTACCGGTCTGGCTGGAGACCATCAGGTCGATGAATTTCTGGG
>CANCDA010000185.1 GCA_947374705.1 Comamonadaceae bacterium
AAAGTAGAGTTGCGACCACTCCTCCCCGCTCATGAAGCTGGAGGGCTGGCCAATGGTCAAACCGGGTGCGTCGCGGTCCACCACCACCGAGCCAATCGCTTGCAGCCCCTTGGCGGCCTCACCTTGGCCAAAGCGCACGTACACCAAAAATGCGGTGGCCGTGGGGCTGTGGGTTGAGAACACCTTGGTGCCGTTGATGCGGTAGCCCCCCGGTACTTGGGTGGCGGTGGTGACCAGCTCCGTCACCGCCGAGCCTGCACCGGGCTCACTCATGCCCAGCCCAATCAAGGTACGGCCTGCCAGCAAATCGCGCAGGTATTTTTCTTTCAATCGGGGGCTGGCGAACTGGGCAAACGTGCGGATCGGCCCGAAGTTACCGGCTTGCACCACGTCAGCGCTTTTAGGGCAATGCTGGGCAATGGTTTGGATGGCGATCACAGCGTCCATGAGCGTGCCGCCCTGCCCGCCTTCAGCCTCGGGCATGGTGATGCCGAGCAAGCCGTTGTCAGCCATGAGTTGGGCCACATCCCAGGGGTAGTCGGTGCTGTGGGCGCGCTTGAGTGCACCGGGTGCAAGCTCGGTGCGGGCAAGCCGATCCACGCTGTCGGCGAACGCGATTTGGTCAGGGCTTAATGTGAAATTCAACTTAAATACTCCTACATGCGGCTGGCAACGCGGTCAATAAAGGCGCGCAATACACGGTTGAAGGCCTCGGGTTGCTCGATGTTGGCCAGGTGCGCTGCATCTTCCAAAATCTGGAACGCCGAGCCGTCGATCATGCGGTGCAAGACGGTGGCTTGCTCTACCGTGCAGGCCGGGTCTTGGCGGCCGGTCAAGATCAAGGTGGGGGTTTTGATCTTGAGCAACATCGTGGTTTGTGCCATGTCGCGCACGGCGCTGGCGCAGCCAATGTAGCCCTGCGCGCCGGTGCTCAAAATGAAGGCGCGCACCTTGGCAATGTCAACGGGCGCGCGCTCGATGAAGGGCGCGGTGAACCAGCGCTTGATCGTGCCATCGACCAAACCGGCAACACCTTGCTGCTCGGCAATGGCCAGTCGCTCGGCCCACAGGCTGCGCGGTGGCATTTCGCTGGCGGTGTCGCACAGCGAGAGTGACAGCACCTTGTGCGGGTAGCGCGCACCGAGTTGCTGGCCGATCATGCCGCCCATGGACAGGCCGACAAAGTGCACCGCTTGAATGCCCAGCGCGTCGAGCAAGCCTGCGGCGTCGTCGGCCAACTGCTCGATGCTGTAGGGTGCGGGCGTGGTGCCAGAGCGGCCGTGGCCACGGGTGTCGTAGCGCAGCACGCGGTAGCGCTCGCTCAAAGCGGGCACGTTCCAGTCCCACATGTCGTAGTTGGACATCAGGCTGTTGCTGAGCATGACGACGGGCGCGTTCTCAGGGCCGTCGAAGCGGTAGGCGAGATCGACGCCGTTGACGTGTGCGGTGGTGTGGGTGGTGCTCATGATGTCGGCTTAAAAGTGGTCAAAAAAATAGGATTGATTTTGTCATCAGCGTAGCGAACCAATCTCACGCAAGTAGCGCTGCACGCCCGGATGGATCAAGTCGGTGCGGGGCGCGGCGGCCACGGTGTTGGCGGCGGTGCTCTCTATCGCTTGCGGCCAGCGCTTGCCTAAAGCGGCCTCACCTTTGTGCAGGGCGCGGGCCAGTCGGTAGGCCACGTCATCGGGCAGGCTGGGCCGTGCGATCACAAACGACCAGGCCCCGACCGAGGGCAAGGCCGCGTCTTGGCCGGGGTAGCTGCGGGCGGGAATAGCCATGGGTTTGAGCAAGGTGTGTTTGGCCACGATGCGCTGAATCTGCGCCGCATCGGGCACGATGAAGCGCGCACCCGTGGGGCTGCTGGCCACCGCGGTGAAGCCCGGCCAGCCACTGCCACCACCCCACAACGCAGCCACGCGGCCATCGGCCACCATGGCGGGGCCGTCGCCGGCGCGATCCAGCAAGACGGGCTGGAAATCTTTGTCTATGTCGTAGCCCAGGCCGTCGAGCACGTAGCGCGCCAGAATCACCAGGCCCGAGCCCTTGGCCCCAAAGGCGACTGGTTTGCCCAGCAGGTCTTCAATGCGGCGCGCGGGGCTGTCAGCGCGGGTCACAAACATGCCGGGGGATGAGTACATGGCGGTGAGGATGCTCAGACGTGCCGGGGCGCGGCCAATGCCGTTGATGGCCTCGTAAAACGGCTCGCCGGTGACCAGGGCCAAGTCGAGTTGACCGGCTTCGATCATGGGGATGTTTTCGGTGCTGCCCTTGGTGTTGCGGGTTTGAATGTGCAGCGTGGCATCTACCTCTTCGATCGTTTGGGCAAAGGCGTCGCCATAGAGCGGGAAGCCACCGCCCGGTGTGGCTGTGCCCAGGACTACCGTTGTTTTGGTCTGGGCTTGCGCGCCAAGTTGGGGCAACAGGGTCAAGAGGCTGGCGCTGAGCAGCGAACGTCGTGAAGTCATGGGAATTCCTTCTGAGATTAAAAAATGATTGCCATTATTTTTGCAGCACGTCACGCACGGTTAGCAAGGTCAATCCGCCGTTGCGCCATAAATTTTCAACGCTTTTTCTGCGCTCCAGCAGCAACTGCTGCATCAGCGGCTCAAGCCGGGTGGTGTCCGGGTCGGCCAGCAGCACGTAGCGGGCATCATCGGGCGCGTCGTCGTCGCTGAGTTGCTGCACCCAGTCCAGCGCAGAAAGCGTTTCCAGCACGGGCTCCAGTTGCAGTGCATCGACCTGGAGCGCTCGCACCAACTCCGTGGCGCACAGGCCCTTGGCTGGCGTGCTCTGGGCCGCATGGAGTTGCTGCAACACCTCCACCGCCAACTGAAACTGCCAGCCATGCGCGCCGCCGCGCCGCTTCACACCCGCCAGCAAGCTGGGCAAGTACGCCGTAATCACCGCCCCCAACAACACGATGACCCAGGCCACGTAAATCCACACCAACAAAATCGGCACGGTGGCAAACGCGCCGTACATGGCCGAATAGGTGGGTACCAACTTGAGGTACACGGTCAATAATTTTTTGGCAATCTCGATCCCGGCCGACGCAAAAATGCCGCCCACCCAAGCGTGGCCCCACTTCACCTGCGCGTTGGGCACGTAGTGGTAGGTGGCGGCCATGGCCGCCGCAAACAGGCTGTACTCCAGAATATCGAGCAGCAGCCGCAAGGCCCCATCGGTTTCGCCCATCAAACCGCTGGACGCGGTGAGCAGGTAGGAGGTGATGCTCAAGCTCAAGCCCATCAACAGCGGCCCCAGCGTGATGGCCGCCCAGTAGATCAACACCCGCTGCCCCAGTGAGCGCGGGCGGCGCACACGCCAGATGCTGCTGAGCGTGCGGTCAATCGTGAACACCAGCGTCAAGGCGGTGATGAACAAAGCTGCCAAGCCCACCGCGCCCAGCTTGCTGGCCTTGCCAGAAAACTGCGTGAGGTAGCCCAGCACTTGGCGCGCGATGTTGTCGGGAATCAGGCTTTGCACCAGCCACTTTTGCAGCACACCCTGAAACTCCGAGAACATGGGGAAGGCCGTGAACACCGCCAGTGCCACGGTGATGAAGGGCACCAGAGCAATGGTGGTGGTGAAGGTCAAGCTGCTGGCGGTCAGGCCCAGGCGGTCTTCGCGAAAGCGCTCGCGCAGGGTCAACGCCGTCGTGCGCCAGGGGAAGCGGGACAGGTCTTTGAGAAAAGCACGCAAAAACACACGAAAACGTTGCGACAGACGCGCAGGCGCGGCCAGGGGCGAATCAAGGGATGAAGGCGGCGAGGAATGCATGGCCGCTATGATGCCACCTCCATGAATCCTATTAACCCCCCTGCTCCAACTCACCCCGCCTCACCTACGCCTGCCTCTGTGCTGGCCTCCGTCCGTTTGACCCGCTTTATGGCCGTGGGAAGCCTGTTAGGCCTAATCGCCCTGGGCTTGGCCTGGGAGCTGTGGTTGGCCCCGCTGCGCCCCGGCGGCTCGTGGCTGGTGCTCAAGGTCTTGCCGCTGTGCATCCCCCTGGCCGGGCTGCTCAAGCACCGCATGTACACCTACCGCTGGGTCAGCCTGCTGGTGTGGCTGTACTTCACCGAAGGCGCGGTTCGTGCCACCTCTGAGCCCGCACCTGGCGCCTGGCTGGCAGGGATTGAAGTGCTGCTGTGCCTGGTGCTGTTTGCGGCCTGCGCCATGCATGTTCGGCTTCGTTTGAAGAGCGCCAAATCGAACCCCATTTCTGAAACCGTCAACCACCCCACTTCACCATGACGACCCACTCCGACCTCCTGATCCAACTGCGCCAAATCGTCGGCGCCCCCAACGTACTGACCGAGGGCAACCTCACCGCTTTCGAGCTGGACTGGCGCCGCCGCGAGCGCGGCAAGTCCCTGGCCGTGGTGCGCCCCGGTTCGACCGAAGAGGTAGCTGCGGTGGTGAAGGCCTGCGTCGCCGCCAAGGTGAGCATGGTGCCTCAGGGCGGCAACACCGGCATGGTGGTGGGCTCCACGCCCGACGCCAGTGGCACACAAGTGCTGCTGAGCCTGCAACGCATGAACCGCGTGCGCAAGCTGGACGCGGGCAACCTGACCATCACCGTGGATGCCGGTTGCGTGCTGCAAAACATCCAGGATGCCTGCGAAAAAGACGGCTTTTTGTTCCCCTTGAGTCTGGCGTCCGAGGGCAGTTGCACCATCGGTGGCAACCTGGGCACCAACGCTGGTGGCACGCAAGTCGTGCGCTATGGCAATACGCGTGAGCTGTGCCTGGGCCTGGAAGTGGTCACCGCGCAAGGCGATATCTGGAACGGCTTGACCGGCCTGCGCAAAGACAACACCGGCTACGACCTGCGCCACCTCTTCATCGGGTCTGAGGGCACGCTGGGTGTCATCACCGCCGCCACCATGAAGCTCTACCCCATGCCGGTC
>CANCDA010000186.1 GCA_947374705.1 Comamonadaceae bacterium
GCACTCAAGCCTGCCGGGCCTGCGCCGACGATCACCACGTCGTATTCCATGGCTTCACGGGGGCCGTACTGGGTCAGAATGTCTTGCGGGGTCATGGGTTGTTCTCGCTGGATAATGGCCGGGATGGTTTTTGTATTTTAGGAGAGTCAAATGGCGTACAGCATGGATCTATCGGGCCGGGTGGCCTTTATCACTGGGGCGTCCGGTGGGCTGGGCGCGCAGTTCGCCCGCACGCTGTCAAGCGCAGGTGCGGCCGTGGTGCTGGCCAGCCGCCGGGTGGAAAAGCTCAAAGACTTGCGCGCGCAGATTGAGGGCGAGGGCGGCGACGCCCATGTGATGGAGATGGATGTGACGGACATCGCCTCCATCAAATCCGCCGTGGCGCACGCGGAGACTGAAATTGGCTCCATCGACATTCTGGTCAACAACTCGGGTGTGAGCACCACGCAGCGCATTCAAGATGTGAGCGAAGACGACTACGACTACATCTTCAACACCAACACCAAGGGCGCGTTCTTTGTGGCGCAAGAGGTGGGCAAGCGCATGCTGGCACGCGCCAAGGGGTCAGCACCGGGTACCTACACCGGCGGGCGCATCATCAACATCGCCTCGGTGGCGGGACTCAAAGCCTTGCCACAGATCGGCGTGTACTGCATGAGCAAGGCGGCGGTGGTGCAAATGACCAAGGCCATGGCGCTGGAGTGGGGCCGCTTTGGTATCAACGTCAACGCAATTTGCCCGGGCTATATCGACACCGAGATCAACCACCACCACTGGCAGACCGAACAGGGTCAAAAGCTGGTGCAAATGTTGCCGCGCAAGCGCGTCGGCCAGCCACAAGACCTGGACGCGCTGCTGGTGATGCTGTGCTCAGACCAGAGTCACTTCATCAACGGCGCCATCATTTCAGCCGATGACGGTCTGGCTGTTTGAACACCTTTGCCTCTAACCCCAGCAAGCCAACGCCCCGCGCGTGCGATGATTGCGCCTCAAATTTTTTACTGGAGCCCTCACCATGAACGATCCCATTTACGACAACGGCCTGGCCACGCGCACCGCCGTGCTCGGCGCTGACTATGTACAAGCCGCGATGAAGAAGTCCACCGACTTCACCCGTCCCCTGCAAGACTTGGTGATTCGCCACGCCTGGGGCAATACCTGGCAGCGCGACGGCATTGACCTGAAAACCCGCAGCATGGTCACCGTCTCCATGCTGGTGGCGTTGGGTCGCATGCATGAGCTGAAAATCCACGTGCGTGGTGCTTTGAACAACGGTGTGACCCAAGAAGAGTTGCAAGAAATCTTCATGCACGCCAGCGTGTACTGTGGCTTCCCCGCAGCGGTGGATGCGTTTCGCACTGCGTCTGAAGTGGTGGATGCTGCTTAAATCCAAGCCCCTAAGAGGAGAACCCTGTGAACAAGATTTATCCCAGCGCCGCCAAGGCGCTTGAAGGCGTGATCAAAGACGGCCAGCTCATGGCGGTCGGTGGTTTTGGCCTGTGCGGCATCCCTGAGGCGCTGATTGACGCCGTGCGCGACTCGGGCGTGAAAGACCTGACCGTCATCTCCAACAACGCCGGGGTCGATGACTTTGGCCTGGGCAAGTTGCTGCAAACCCGCCAGGTCAAGAAAATGATCTCCAGCTATGTGGGCGAAAACAAAGAGTTCGAGCGCCAGTACCTGGCCGGTGAGCTGGAGCTTGAATTCACCCCCCAGGGCACGCTGGCCGAAAAACTGCGCGCCGCCGGTGCAGGCATCCCCGCTTTCTTCACCAAAACCGGTGTGGGCACGCTGGTGGCCGAAGGCAAAGACCTGCGCGAGTTTGATGGCGAGACTTACCTGATGGAGCGCTCGCTGTTCCCCGAAGTGTCACTGGTCAAGGCCGACGTGGCCGACACCAGCGGCAACCTGCGCTTTAACCTCACTGCGCGCAACTTCAACCCGGCTGTGGCCGTGGCGGGCAAGCTGTGCGTGGTGGAGGTGGAAAAGATTGTGGCGCTGGGCGAATTAGCGCCGGACGACATCCACTTGCCCGGCATTTACGTGCACCGCATCGTGCTCAATGCCCATCCTGAAAAACGCATTGAGAAGCGCACCATTACAGAGAAAGCAGGCGTCTGATATGAGCTGGAACCAAGACCAAATGGCAGCACGCGCTGCCCAAGAATTGCAAGATGGTTTCTACGTGAACCTGGGCATTGGCATCCCCACACTGGTGGCGAACTTCGTGCCGGCCCATATCGACGTGTGGCTGCAAAGCGAAAACGGCATGCTGGGCATTGGCCCCTTCCCGACCGAAGACGAGGTGGACGCAGACCTCATCAACGCGGGCAAGCAAACGGTCACCACCATCAAGGGCTCCAGCATTTTTGGCACGCATGACAGCTTTGCCATGATCCGCGGTGGCAAGATCAACCTGAGCATTCTGGGGGCCATGCAGGTCAGCGAACAAGGCGACCTGGCCAACTGGATGATCCCCGGCAAGATGGTCAAAGGCATGGGCGGCGCGATGGACCTGGTGGCCGGTGTCAAGCGCGTGATCGTGCTGATGGAGCACGTGGCCAAAAAGAAAGACGGCACCGAAGACCTCAAAATCTTGCCGCAGTGCACACTGCCCCTCACGGGCAAAGCCGTGGTGAACCGCATCATCACCGACCTGGCCGTGATGGACGTGACGCCCGATGGGCTTAAGCTGGTGGAACTGGCCCCCGGCGTGAGCCGCGAGCTGGTGCAGTCCAAGACGGGTGTGCCGCTGATTTGAGGCGTGACAGAGCGACCGCATCATTGACGTGCAGTCAACTGAATGAACTTTAAAAGCTCTTTTCTCAAGCCCCGAAGAGTCCTTTTATTAGGGACTCTGGCGCTGGTTTTTTTGGAGTTTTTTGTTTTGCATTCCGTGCAGTCGCTGGACAACCGGCTCTCTGACTTTTTCGTCAAGAGCCAGGCCAGCAGCATGGTGGCCGACCAGGACATCGTCATCATTGACATTGACGAGCCCAGCTTGGCCAGCATGAACAACGTGGCCGGGCGTTGGCCCTGGCCGCGCGCCATCCATGGGGAGTTGCTGGAGAGCATTCGCAAGCAGTCGCCCAAGGCCATTCTTTTTGACATCTGGTTTGCCGAATCCGACAAGGTGCGCCCACAGAGCGACGCCGCTTTCAACCAAGTTCTGGCCAAGACGCCGCATGTCTATCTGCCCATGTTGCGCCTGGATGAAAAAGACGACACCGAGGGTACACCGCTGACTGAGCTGACGACGGCGCTGTGGGGGACGGGTGGGAAAGCAAGTGCCTCCATGGGCAATCCAACGGCCAGGGTGAATCTGCTCTTGCCCAGGGCGATTGATCCGGCGAACTGGCGCTTAGGCCTGATCAACTTCATCAAAGATGCCGACGGCGTGGGGCGGCGCTACTACGTGAACTACCCCGTAGAGGGCTGGCGATTACCTTCCTTGCCAGCGCGCGTGGCCCAGGACTTGGGCTACCCCCTGCCCCAAGGGGAGAGCGTGGTGCTGAGCTGGCGCAGCCCCACGCTGTCCTTCCCGCGCATCTCTTATGCCGATCTGTACACCGACTTCAAGCGTGACGCCAAGTGGCGCGACCCGCAAGAGCTGCGCGACAAGATCGTCATCATCGGCGCCACTGCGGAAGGGCTTTATGACATGCGGCCCACGCCGCTGGATTCCGTCTTGCCGGGCGTCACATTGCTCGCCACCGCGATGGACAACTTCAAGAACCAGCGCACGATGAAGGTGGTCTCGCCTTTGCTGCTGTCGGGGGTGACGGCGCTACTCGTGCTGGTGTTGTATTACGCCTTTCGTTACTTTAGGAACGTGGTCAAAAACAGTCTCTTGGTGTTGGCTATTTTTGGGATTTTGTTCGCGGCGAGCTATGTCTTGGTCCCACAGTTGCATGTGCTGCCGATCGTGACGAGCTTGGTGTTGCTTTTCCTGTTTTATCTGGGCTCCACGCTCTTGGATATTTTGAAAGAGCGACGCGACAAGGAGCATGCCGTCACGATGTTCAGCCGGTTTGTGAACCCGCATGTGGTCAAGGAACTGATTGCACACGGCGGTTTGGCACGCGGTGGTGAGCGCCGGCAAGTGACCTTGCTGTTCTCGGATATCCGAGGCTTCACCTCTCTGTCCGAGACGCGTTCACCCGAAGAGGTGGTGGCCATGCTGAACGATTATTTCAGCATGCAAGTGGGTGTGATCTTCAAACACGGCGGCGCGCTGGATAAGTTCATCGGTGACGCCATCATGGCATTTTGGGGTGCGCCGCTGGACGATGCCCAGCATGCCGAGCATGCCATTGAGGCGGCGCTGGAGATGTACGAGCGGGTGTGTGAGTTCAAGGTCAAGATGGGTGAGACGGGACTGGTGTTTGACGTGGGCATTGGCCTGCATTCCGGCCCGGCGGTGGTGGGCTTGATTGGCTCGGAGCAGCGGCGCGAATACACCGCCATTGGCGACACCGTCAACCTGGCCAGTCGCATTGAGGGGCTCACGCGGGGCGTTGCCCCGGTGCTGGTGTCTGAGGACACCATGAAGCTGTGCCCGGATGCGTTTGACTTTGTTGACCGTGGCTCGCACCCGGTCAAAGGTCGCTTGCAAGGCGTGCGCTTGTTTGAGCCGCGCAGAAAGTTTCGGTGATTTATTTTTTCTGAAGGGTAGTGGGCTGCTCAGACGCGGCACTGAGCTCCTCGTTGGCCAAATTCTCAATCATGGCCAGCAGCACGCGGCGCACAGTGGCCACATCCGACGGCGCGATGTTTTGTGTGCTGACCTCGTTGGCCGTCTCCGCCAGCGGTACCAATTTTTTCTTGAGTGCACGGCCCTGCGGGGTTAAATAAACATAGACGTTTTTTTTGTTGGTGGGCCGTTGCTGGCGGGTGATGTA
>CANCDA010000187.1 GCA_947374705.1 Comamonadaceae bacterium
GACAGCGACACCGTCACCCCGGAAATGTTGTAGAGCGTGTCAGGGAACAAGCTGGGGAAGGGATGCGCTTCAGCGCTGTAGGCCACCCGCACGCCGTTTTTCATGGCGATGGACAAGCCAATGGTAGCCACCACGATGGGCATCATGCCGTACTTGAAGAGCGGGTCCACCACGCCGCGCTTGAAGGCCCAGCCCAAGATAAAGACCGAGACCAGACAAGCCAAAAAGAAGCTGGCCATCAGCGGGAAACCCGCCGTCAAAAAGGCCAGCATCATGAAGGCGGGCAGCATCACAAATTCGCCCTGGGCGAAGTTGATCGTGCCACTGGCCTGCCACAAGAGCGTGAAGCCCAAGGCCGCCAGCGCGTAGATCGCGCCAGTGGACAAGCCACTGAAGAAGAGTTGGAAAAAATCGGTCATATCATCCCCAGGGCTTGCTTGTTAAACGCTTACTTCTTGGCGACGTTGCCTACCGCTGGCAAGGTCTCCACCACCACTTGGCGGCCATTCTTCACCTCGACCAGGAAGCTCTCACGGTCTAGGTCGCCGTTGGCGTCAAAAGTCACGTCCATGATGATGCCAGGGTATTTTTTGGCGCTGATGTGCAAACCCTTCATGGCCTGGGCCACGGCTTTGCGGTCCAGTTTGCCCGCCTTTTCAATCGCAGCCTTGAGCGTGTAAACGCCCATATAGCCTTTGATGCCGTTGTGGTCAGAGATGTACTGGTAAGCCTGATAGAACTTGCCCTTGAAAGCCAGCATGTTCGGGTTCGGTGCGTCCACCGTCAGGCCGACGTGCGCCACCGCGCCATTGGCGGCGTCACCAGCCAACTCAATCACTTTTTGTCCGGTCAAAGTGGTCTCACCAATGATGGGCTTGGTCCAGTTTTGCTTGCGCAACTCGCGCAGGGCACGGGCCGATTCTTCTTCGTTGGTGTAGACAAACACCGCGTCCGCATTGCTTTGCTTGGCCTTGAGCACGGCGGCAGAAAAGTCCACCTGGCCCGAGTCGGTGGAGATGTCGGCCACGATCTTGGTGGCCGTGCCTTCGAGGTTCTTGGCGATGGCATCACGCCCGCCCTTGCCGAAGTCGTTGTTCACATAAATCACAGCCAGGGTCTTGGCTTTGCCTGCGATGTAGCGCGCCAATTTGGGGAAGCTGCTGGACTGACCAAAGCTGGTGCGAAACACATAGGGGTTGCCCTGAGCCGTGATGCTGGCCGCCTCACCGCCCGTAAAGTTGGGCACTTCGGCGCGGCGCGACTCGGCCATGCTGACCATGATGGAGCCCGAGAACACCGGGCCGTAGATGGCGAACACGCCGTCGTCCACCGCTTTTTGCGTCAAACCCTTGGCCACGCCGGGGTTGGTTTGCGTGTCAGACGTGGTGCTTTGAATCTTCTTACCCAAGATGCCGCCCGCTGCGTTGATTTCTTTCAAGGCCAGCTCCACACCGTTTTTGAAGTTCGTGCCCGCCGAGGCGCCAGCGCCTGAGAGCTCCACGATGTTGGAAATCTTGATGACTTCTTGGCTAAAAGCGGCTGTAGCACCCATGGAAAGAGCGCAAACAGCTACCGATTTGAGAGCAAAACGTTTGTTCATGAATCATCCTGATATAAAGTTAGAGCCACGCACCATGCCTGTGGCCGAATGGAAACCCTGAACTCTAGCCAGTTCAGCGTTGATCGGAGAAGGTTTTTGTGCTTCAATTGTTCGATTAACGAACACAATAGTCCGATAATCAAACGAAACTAGGGTTTCCCCTGAATCATCAATCCCACTAAGCCTGCTGCCGCAACCATGGACATAGCAACCAACCCAAGCCTGGACAAACGCGATTGGATTGCCGGTCTGGAAAAAGGTCTGTCCATCATCGCGTCCTTTGACGACGCCAGTCCACGCCAGACCGCCAGCCAGGCCGGTCAGCGCTGCGGCATCACCCGCACCGCCGCACGGCGCTATCTGCTCACTTTGGTGCACCTGGGATTTGTGGCCAGTGATGGCAAGTTGTTTTGGCTCACGCCGCGCGTGTTGCGACTGGGCCAGAGCTACCTGGAATCGGCCCGCTTGCCGCGCACCGTGCAACCCTTCTTGCAGCGCATCACCGCCGGCACGGGCGAGATTGCTTACCTGAGCGTGCTGGACGGCGACGAGACGGTGTACATCGCCCGCAATGGGGCCCAAAGAAGCATCAACACCGGCTTCGTGCTGGGCTCACGCGCCCCGGCGCAAGTCACAGCAGCAGGCCTGCTGATGCTGGCCATGCGCACGCCCGAGGCCTGTGCCCACTGGCTAGAGACAGCGACCCTGCGCGCCTACACGCCGCACAGCATCACCAGCAAGGAACGTATGGCCACAGCGTTCGAGCGCATCCGCGCGCAAGGCTGGGCGATTTCAGAACAGCAATACGAGCTGGGTTTTCGCGGCCTGGCCGTGCCCCTGCAAGACCGCAACGGCACGTTGCTTGGCGGGCTCAATGTATCTATGCTGATGGGGCAAGAAAGCAGCGAAGACGCGGTCAAGCGCGTGCTGCCGGTGCTGCAAGAGACGGCGCGGGCGATGCGCAATTTGCTTTGATGATCTGAACGACTGCAAACTGTTTGTCCAGATTGAATACACCCGAGTGCGCCTTGCGCATGCCATCAGAGAAACGCTGTAGCAGCCAGCTTGGCAAACGCCTGCACCACCTCTTGTGGCGCCTGCACCAGCTCAATCAACACGCCCTCCCCCGCAATCGGGAACTCATCGTTCGCTTTGGGGTGCAAGAAGCAGATGTCAAACCCGCTTGCCCCAGCACGTATGCCGCCGGGGGCAAAACGCACACCTTGCGTCGTCAACCACGTCACGGCCGCAGGCAGGTCGTCAATCCACAAGCCCACATGATTAAGTGGTGTGGTGTGCACGGCGGGTTTTTTGTCGGGGTCTAGCGGTTGCATCAAATCCACCTCCACCTTGAAGGGGCCCGTGCCCATGGCGCAGATGTCTTCGTCAACGTTCTCACGTTCGCTGCGGAAAGTGCCGGTGACTTCAAGCCCCAGCATGTCCACCCAGAGCTTTTGCAGGCGCATTTTGTCGGGCCCGCCGATAGCGATTTGCTGGATGCCCAGCACTTTGAAGGGACGATTCATTATTTAACTTTGTTGCGGCGGCCGACGAGGTAGGTCACGCCAAATTGACTGGCATCCTCGGTGTGCACCGTGCCAGCGGACAAGCGAAAAATATCGCCCACTTTGTAGCGGGTGGACACACCCTCCACCGCGATGTCGATCTGCCCCGCTGTGATCAAGGCGCAGGCGTCAAACGTGTGTTGATGCTCACCCATCTGGTAGCCCAGGTCTTTGCTGACGGTGTTGATTTCATCAAAGTTACCCGCCTTCAACGAGGCTTCAAATTCCTGAGTATTCATAACACTTGCTCCTGAAAATTTTGTATTTGAATCGATTCAAACAAATTCGACAATCGCCTGATCCACCGTGAGCGACTCGCCCTTGGCAGCCAGCACCTTGCCCACCACGCCGTCAGCCGCAGCAAACAACACGTTCTCCATCTTCATGGCCTCAATCACCGCGACACGCTCACCGGCTTGCACTTTTTGCCCTGGCACCACGGCCACTTCCACCAGCAGGCCCGGCATGGGTGAGAGCACAAAGCGGCTCATGTCAGGCGGGGTTTTGTGCGGCATGAGTCGGTGCAACTCGGCCATGCGGGGCGACACCACCAGCACTTCGATCTTGCGGCCATTGTGCTGAATGGTCAACGCCAGCGGGTTCTTGGGCGAGCCACGCTCTACCTGAGCTGTGAATGCTTGACCGTTTACCGTGCCACTGATGCAAATGTCATTGAGTCGCGAGTCGCTGTGAATTTTGTAGCTGCTTGCACCCACTTTGACGGACGCTGAACCGGTTTCCCCCACAAACTCATCCACATGAACGGCTGCGTAGCTGTGCTGCCCGTCTGCGGCTAGCGTGATCACCGCGTAGTCTTTACCCGCCTTGACCGCATAGCCCGGCAACTGGCCCGACAGACCCGCCGCACGCTCCCGCGACTTACGCCTGACAAAAGCCGCCAATGCCACCAAAAAGTCCGAGTCGTCATGCGGCACGTCTTCGGCGCGGAAGCCCTTGCTGTAGTTCTCGGCAATGAAGCCGGTGTTGAAGTCACCCGACACGAACTTGGGGTGCGCCAGCAAGGCCGCCTGAAACGGGATGTTGCTGCTGACGCCGCGAATGACGAACCCATTGAGCGCCTCACGCATCTTGGCAATGGCATCGAGCCGGTCTTTGCCATGCACGATGAGTTTGGCGATCATCGAGTCGTAGAACATTGGGATATCACCGCCGTATTGCACGCCGGTGTCCACGCGCACGCCACCGTATTCACTCCCTCCCCCACTGGGGGAGGGCTGGGGTGGGGACAAACTCGCAAACATCGTCTGCGTTGGCGGTGCAAAACGCACCAGTCGCCCGGTGCTGGGAAGGAAATTGCGAAACGGGTCTTCTGCATTGATACGGCACTCAATGGCCCAGCCGTCGCGTTTCACATCCGCCTGGGTCAGTGGCAGCGCCTCACCCGCTGCCACGCGAATCATCAACTCCACCAAGTCCAGCCCAGTGATGCATTCAGTCACCGGGTGCTCCACTTGCAGACGTGTGTTCATCTCCAGAAAGTAAAAGCTCTGGTCTTTGCCCACCACAAACTCCACCGTACCCGCGCTCTGGTAGTTCACGGCCTTGGCCAGCGCCACGGCCTGCTCGCCCATGGCCTTGCGCGTAGCCTCAGAGATGAAGGGTGACGGCGCCTCTTCGATCACCTTCTGGTGCCGCCGCTGGATGGAGCACTCGCGCTCGTTGAGGTAAAGCACATTGCCCTGGCTATCGCCGATGAGCTG
>CANCDA010000188.1 GCA_947374705.1 Comamonadaceae bacterium
CGCGGGGTCGAAGAGCTGAATGGGCTTCATACGGAGAACAGGGCCTCCATCTCACGGCGCACGGCGTAGGCGCGGGTGTTTTCCATCTGCACATCGTCCCAGGTTAAAGATTGGCCTTGTTTCACCGGGCGAATCACCTTGATGTTGTGGGCCAAGCCCAGAGGTAGGCCACCCATTGCTTTGGACGTGGTGGCGGGCAGCAGCTTGCCCCACACGGTGTAGCCACCCTCGCCGTCCAGCAGTTCGCCGGGTTTCAAGTCACGTTTGGCGGTGGCCACCACGTCGGCGTTCCAGCCGGTGGCCACACCCGTGGGCTCACCGCGCAGCGCGACGGACGCGACCGAGACGCCGACCTCCAGCCCGATCAGATGCCAGCGTTTGTACAGCGTGAAATAGCGCCCACTCGGGTCGGTGTGGGCGTTGTACTCTTCAAAGCAGTTTTTGATGTAGTCGGTCTCGGCTTCTACCGTGACCCACACGCCCATGCGGATGTCGTAGGGGATGACGCGGCCATCGGTCTCCAGCGAAGAGATGACTTCGACCATGCCTTTTTTCTCCAGCACGCCACCCTCGGAGATGGGACGCGTGACAAAGGGGATGTCCTCCACACTGGCCGGGGGGTAGAGCAGGCCGTTGCTGGGCACGCTCAGGCCCGTGGCGTTGCTGACGGCGGTGCTCTCAATCGAGGGCTTGGAGCCGTCGAGAAAACTGTTGAACATCTTGGGGTTGAGTCCCCCGCGCTCGGCTTGCTCAGGTGTCAAGCCGTAGTAGCCCCAGACGGTGTCCGGCGTGCTCTGGCTGAAGTGCGGCAGCCACTTGTGACCGCGCCCCGCCGCGACCACGGGGAAGCCGCAGGTGCGCGCCCAGTCCACTAGATCGCAAATCAAGGCGGGCTGGTCACCAAAGGCCAGCGAATAGATCAAGCCCTTTTCAGCCGCCTTGCGCGCTAGCAGCGGGCCGCAAAAGGCGTCGGCCTCCACCGTGACGTTGACCACATGCTTGCCTTGCTCGAACGCGCCCAGGATGTGATCGACCGCATGCACAGGCGAGCCGGTGCACTCCACGATGACGTCAATCTCGGAAATTTTGATCAGTGCTTGCCAGTCGTCAGTGATCCAGGTTGCTCCTGTTTTAATAGCTGCTTGCGCAGATGTTGCTTGAGTTTGTACAGGATTCCACCCGACACGGGCGAGGTTGACGCGGGCCCCTTCGGGGTTCAGGTCGGCAATGGCCACCAGGTGCACGCCCGGTGTGCGTGGGATTTGCGCCAGGTACATGCTGCCAAATTTGCCAGCCCCAATGAGGCCGATGCGAATGGGTTTGTTGTCGGCCGCGCGTTGTTGGAGTTTTGCAAAAAGGGACATGGTGGTAGGCCGGTTGGGGTTAAACGATTTTGACGCTCAGGTTGGGCAGACCGTCGATGTGCATTTCAATCACATCGCCGCGCACCACCGGGCCCACGTTCTCGGGCGTGCCCGAGTAGATGATGTCGCCGGGGAACAGCTCAAATGCCTCGGACAGTTTGGCGATTTGCTCGGCCACCGACCAGATCATCTGGCTCAGGTTGGCTTTTTGCTTGGTCTGGCCATTGACCTTGAGCCAGATATCGCCTTGCTTAAAGTGCCCGGTTTGCGCCAGTTTGTGAATGGCACCGATGGGGGCGGACTTGTCGAAGCTCTTGCCGATTTCCCAGGGCTTTTTCTCGTCGCCCATGGCGCGCTGCAGGTCGCGCCGCGTCATGTCCAGCCCGAGGGAGTAGCCATACACATAGTCCAGCGCCTGCGCGACCGGAATGTTGCGCCCGCCCCGGCCCAAAGCGGCGACCAGTTCGGCTTCGTAGTGGTAGTTTTTGGTGAGCGTGGGGTAGGGGTGGTCGGCCACCGTGCCGGCCGCAACAAACTGAATCGCATCCGTGGGTTTCTGGAAAAAAAACGGCGGCTCGCGATCCGGGTTGGAGCCCATCTCGATGGCGTGGGCGCGGTAGTTGCGGCCAATGCAGTAGATGCGGCGCACAGGGAACACCTCGTCACTGCCCACGATGGGCAGGGTGACAGCGGACACGGCAAATGGCGTCTTGACTTGCTGTTGGGCCACCCCGGGCAGGGCGCAGCCGACCAGCGCGCCCGTGGTGACCAGGCTGGTGCTTTGGAAAAAATGACGTCGATCCATGATTCACTTCCTTGTTGGGTGTTAAACGAAGCTGAAGTCTAGTGGGGCTTGCCATGGTCCGCCTATCACCTAGTAAAAACCCCTAGGGGTCGCGTCGGTGGTAATGGTGGAGAATCCGGGTTGAATTTAATCGTCCATTTTTAACTGGAGACCTTAGTGACTGATCATAAAACCCCCCGTCGCCGTAGTTTGCTCAAGGGCGCAGCCCTGGCCGCTGGTGCCATGTCCGCCCCCATGGTGGCCACCGCCCAGACCACCACCACTCTGCGTTTCCAGTCCACCTGGCCTGCCAAGGACATCTTCCACGAATACGCCAATGACTTTGCCAACAAGGTCAACTCCATGGCCAGTGGCAAGCTGAAAATTGAAGTGCTGCCCTCCGGTGCTGTTGTTCCTGCTTTTCAGTTGCTGGAGGCCGTGAACAAAGGCACGCTGGACGGCGGCCACGGCGTGGTGGCTTACCACTACGGCAAAAACACGGCCTTGGCCCTGTGGGGCTCCGGCCCAGCCTTCGGCATGGACCCCAATATGGTTCTGGCTTGGCACAACTACGGTGGCGGCAAGGCGCTGCTTGACGAGATCTACAAGTCGCTCAACATGGATGTGGTGTCCTACCTGTACGGCCCCATGCCCACCCAGCCTTTCGGCTGGTTCAAGAAGCCCATCTCCAATGTGGCGCAACTCAAAGGCGTGAAGTTCCGCACCGTGGGCTTGGCCGTTGACATGTACACCGACATGGGCGCTGCGGTTAACCCACTGCCCGGCGGCGAGATCATCCCCGCGCTGGACCGCGGCCTGCTCGACGCAGCCGAGTTCAACAACGCCACGTCAGACCGCATTCTGGGCTTCCCCGATGTGGTGAAGAACTGCATGTTGCAGTCCTTCCACCAGTCGGGTGAGCAGTTCGAGATTTTGTTCAACAAAGGCAAATTCAACTCTTTGCCCGCAGAACTCAAGGCCATCATCGACTACAGCGTGCAGGCCGCCAGCGCCGACATGAGCTGGAAGGCGATTGATCGCAATTCCAAGGACTACATTGACCTGAAAAAGCAAGGCATCAAGTTCTACAAGACGCCTGACGCCATCCTCAAGGCTCAGTTGGCTTCTTGGGACAAAATCATTGAGAAAAAAGGCGGCGAGAACCCCTTGTTCAAGAAGATTCTGGATTCGCAAAAAGCTTACGCCGAGCGCGCTGGTCAGTGGCAGAACGACTACATGGTCGATTTCAAAATGGCCTACAACCACTACTTTGCCAAGGGCGCAAAGAAGGCTTGATCGACGATTGGCGTCATAGCCGATAATTGACGCCCCCCCTTCCAGCCACACCGGGCAACCGTTGTGGCTGGTTTGTTTTTCCCCCGAAAGAAACCCCCATGAAAGTTCAAACACTTTTACACACGGCGGACGAAATCAGCACCTGGGTGGGCAAGGCGTTTGCCTGGCTCATCGTGGTGTTGATGCTTCTGGTCGTGGCCGAAGTCTTCAAACGCTATGCGCTCAATGCGCCTACCGCTTGGGTCTTTGATGCCAGCAATATGCTTTACGGCACCCTGTTCATGATGGGCGGCGCCTACACCTTGTGCCAAGACGGCCATGTGCGGGGCGACTTCCTCTACGGCAACTTCAAGCCGCGTACCCAGGCCAGCATTGACCTGGTTTTGTACATCGCCTTCTTCTTGCCCGGTATTGCCGCCCTGACTTGGGCCGGTTGGTCCTACTTTCAGGACTCGTTGGCCATTCACGAGCAAACCTTCAATGCGGATCCGCTGCCGGTCTATCCCTTCAAATTCATGATTCCGCTGGCTGGTGGACTGGTTTTGATGCAGGGCGTGTCTGAAATCGTGCGCTGCGTGGTGTGCCTCAAAACGGGCGAATGGACGCCCCGCCTGAAGGACGCGCAAGAGTCCGACGTGGTGGCCCAGCAGCTTGAAGGCAGCGAATTTGTCGATGAAGAAGCCAAGAAGTTGGCCATCGAGAAATCTATTGGAATGAAGGGTTGATCATGAGTAATGCTGCACTGGGTATGACCATGCTGTGCCTGATCGTGGTCGTGATCATGATGGGCTTTCCCACCGCGTTCACGCTGATGGGCTTGGGCATGATGTTTGGCTTCGTCGCCTTTTACGACCCGGCCATGCCGTGGTTGGACAACAAGATTTTCCCGCTGATGGTTCAACGCGCTTTCGGCGCCATGAACAACGACGTTTTGTTATCGATCCCGCTTTTCGTGCTCATGGGCTATGTGATGGAGCGCGGCGCGCTGGTGGACAAAATGTTCCACGCCGTGCAGCTCGCGTTTCGCAAGTTGCCGGGCTCCTTGGCTGTAACCACGCTGGTGATCTGCACCTTCTGGGGCATTGCCAGCGGTTTGGTGGGCGCTGTGGTGGTACTGATGGGCGTCATCGCCATGCGCCCCATGCTCAACGCGGGTTACGACACGCGCTTAGCGGCTGGCGTCATCACCGCCGGGGGCACGCTGGGCATTTTGATCCCGCCCTCGGTCATGATCATTGTGTATGCGGCGGTGGCCGGTCAATCGGTCGTCAAGCTTTATGCGGCGGCCATGTTCCCCGGCTTTTTCCTCGCCTTCCTCTACCTGATCTACGTGATCGGCTGGTGCATGATCAACCCGAAGATTGCGCCCAAGCTGCCCATGGAGCAGATGCGCGCCCCGATCTCGCC
>CANCDA010000189.1 GCA_947374705.1 Comamonadaceae bacterium
ACCAACCCGCGCCTGGCCAGCGTGGAGGACTACCAGGACATGTTGCGTCAGGCGATGTAGATGGGTTGATGCGGCCATTGATGCCCCCCGGCCCAGCGTGCCCCACGCGCAGGAGGCCTAGCAATGGCCGGGCGCGTCCTTGAACATGATGACTTCTCCAATCGACGCAGATCGGTTCAAACTTTTTCGGCTAAGGACTTGAGGTTGTTCAAACCATTCTCGAAGTCTTTACCCACCGTCTTGTCCATGTCGAAGAAAATGGTCATCAGACGGTTTATGTAGGGCATGGGGCCGTGCATCGCCCAGGTGACGTTGACGCCTGAGCCCTGCGGCTCGATCGTGAAATCTACCAAGTTGTGCGCCTCGAAAGGCTTGGTGAAATCGAGCTTGGCCGAGACACGCTTGGGCGTCACCGACTCGGAAATCTGCATACGCCCAGCGCCTGACTTCTCACCCAGCCAGGTGTAGGCACCACCCACACCGGCAGTGACCGCGTCATAGGTGATCACCCCCTGTGGATCGATCTTCGCAAACGGGTTCCAGGCATTGAACTGGCGCATGTCATTGATGAACGCAAACACTTTTTCAGGCGGCGCGGCGATAGTCGTACTGCGTTCGATGCGAAAGCTGTCGGGCTTGGTGGCCGCGAAGATGAGCAGCGCGCCCAGCAGCAGTGCCACGACGATAAAGGATATTTTTAGCAAAATGTTCTCCTTGATCAGAGTCCAAATAATACCGACTAGGCGTCGTGGTTTCAAGCCAACTCATTCCCACTCAATCGTCGCAGGAGGCTTGCTTGACACGTCATAGGTCACCCGGTTAATCCCGCGCACTTCATTGATGATGCGGCCCGACACTTTTTTCAGCAGCGCGTAGGGCAGCTCGGCCCAGTCGGCGGTCATGAAGTCGCTGGTTTGCACGGCGCGCAGGGCGACGACGTAGTCGTAGGTGCGGCCATCGCCCATCACGCCCACGCTCTTGACGGGCAGGAAGACGGTGAAGGCTTGGCTGGTCAGCTCATACCAGTTTTTGCCGGTGGCTTCGTCTTTGAAGTTGTGCAGCTCTTCGATGAATATGGCATCAGCACGGCGCAGCAGATCGGCGTATTCCTTTTTGACCTCGCCCAAGATGCGCACACCCAGACCTGGGCCTGGGAAGGGGTGGCGATAGACCATGCCGTGCGGCAGGCCCAGCGCCACGACGAGTTCGCGCACCTCGTCTTTGAACAGGTCACGCAGCGGCTCCAGCAATTTGAGGCCGAGTTGCTCGGGCAGGCCACCCACGTTGTGGTGGCTTTTGATGGTGACGGCTTTCTTGCCTTTGCCACCGCCGGACTCAATCACGTCAGGATAAATGGTGCCTTGGGCCAACCACTTTGCTCCTTTTTTGCTAGCGCCTGACGCTGTCAACAAGGCGGCTTGCGCCTTGAACACTTCTACAAATTCGCGCCCAATGATCTTGCGCTTGGCCTCCGGGTCGCTCACGCCGGCCAGATGCCCGAGGAACTGATCCGCAGCATCCACGCGGATGACTTTGGCGTGCAGCTTGCCCACAAACATGTCCATCACCATGTCGCCTTCATTCAGGCGCAACAGGCCATGATCGACAAACACGCAAGTGAGTTGGTCGCCAATGGCACGGTGGATCAGCGCTGCGGCAACGGATGAATCCACCCCGCCGCTCAAGCCCAAAATCACCTCTTCATCGCCCACCTGCTGGCGGATGAGGGCTACCGCTTCGGCAATGTGGTCGCGCATCACCCAGTCGGGTTGTGCGCCGCAGATGCCAATGACAAATCGCTCCAGCAGCGCCGCGCCTTGCACGGTGTGCGTGACTTCGGGGTGGAACTGCAAAGCGTAGAACCTGCGCGCTTCGTCAGCCATGCCAGCAATGGGGCAAGAGTCGGTTGAGGCCATGAGCTTGAAGCCTGGCGGCAGCTCAGTCACCTTGTCGCCATGGCTCATCCACGCGTTGAGCATGCCGTAGCCCTCGGGCGTGGTGAAGTCGGCAATGTCTTTGAGCAGCGCCGTGTGACCCCGGGCGCGCACGGCGGCAAAACCAAATTCGCGCTTGTGGCCCGCCTCTACCTTGCCACCGAGCTGCTGCGCCATGGTCTGCATGCCGTAGCAAATGCCCAGCACGGGCACGCCCAACTCGAACACGGCGTCAGGCGCTTTGTCGGTGCTGTCTTCATAGACGCTGGCATGGCTGCCCGACAGGATGATGCCTTTGAGCGAGCCGTCTTTGGCGTACTCACGCACCCAGTCAGACGACACATCACAAGGGTGAACCTCGCAGTACACATGCGCTTCACGCACGCGCCGTGCGATGAGCTGGGTGACCTGGGAGCCGAAGTCGAGGATCAGGATTTTTTGGTGTTGCATGGCGGTATCAAAAGCAAAGGCCCGAACACCATGGTGAGGGGTTCGGGCCTGTGGGCGGTTGGGTTCAATCAGCGCGGTAGTTGGGCGCTTCTTTGGTGATTTGCACGTCGTGTACATGACTCTCGCGGATGCCGGCGGAGGTGATCTCGACGAACTCTGAGCGCTCGTGCATCTCGGCAATCGTGCCGCAACCGCAATAGCCCATGCTGGCCCGCAGGCCACCGGCCATTTGGAAGATGATAGACAGGACCGAGCCCTTGTAGGGCACGCGACCCTCAATACCTTCGGGCACCAACTTGTCGGCGTTCGGATTGCCTGCGGTCGACTCTTGGAAGTAACGGTCCGCACTGCCCTGCTGCATGGCGCCAATGGAGCCCATGCCACGGTAGCTCTTGTAGCTGCGGCCTTGGAACAGCACGATTTCACCAGGCGCTTCTTCAGTACCCGCAAACATGCCGCCCATCATCACCGTGCCTGCGCCCGAGGCAATCGCCTTGGCGATGTCGCCGCTGTAGCGGATGCCGCCGTCGGCGATCAGCGGTACGCCGGTCCCCTGGAGGGCAATGGCCACGTTGTCAATGGCCGTGATCTGCGGCACGCCCACACCCGCCACGATACGCGTGGTGCAAATGCTGCCCGGGCCAATGCCGACCTTGACCGCGTCTGCACCGGCTTCCACCAGCGCCAGAGCCGCTGCACCTGTGGCGATGTTGCCACCGACCACGTCCACGTGCGGGTAGTTTTGCTTGACCCAGCGCACGCGCTCAATCACGCCTTTGCTGTGGCCATGGGCCGTGTCCACCACGATGGCGTCCACCCCGGCTTTGACCAAGGCTTCAACACGCTCTTCAGTCCCCTCGCCCACACCCACCGCAGCGCCGACGCGCAGATGGCCTGCGGCATCGCGTGCGGCGTTGGGGAAGTTGAGCTGTTTGGTGATGTCTTTGACGGTGATAAGACCTTTGAGCTCAAAAGCGTCATTGATAACCAACAGGCGCTCCAGCTTGTGCTTGTTGAGCAGGGCTTTGGCCTCGGCAGGTGTGGTGCCGTCAGGCACAGTGATCAGGCGCTCGCGCGGAGTCATGATCTCGCGCACCGGCAAGTCATAGCGCGTCTCAAAGCGCAGGTCACGACCGGTGACGATACCAACCACTTTGCCACCATCGCATACCGGGAAGCCCGAGACGCCGAGGTCTTCGGACAGTTGCATGACCTGGCGGATCGTTGTGTTCGGGGTGATAACGACCGGGTCACGCAGCACACCCGATTCATACCGCTTGACCTTGGCCACCTGAGCGGCTTGTTCGGCAATGCTCAGGTTTTTGTGCACGATGCCCATGCCGCCCTCTTGCGCAATGGCGATGGCGAGGCGGGCCTCGGTCACGGTGTCCATGGCGGCGGACACCAGGGGCAGGTTCAAGGCGATGTTGCGGGAGAAACGGGTCGCAAGAGAAGTGTCCTTGGGCAGGACTTGGGAGAACGCTGGCACCAACAACACATCGTCGAAGGTCAGCGCTTTACCGAGAAGGCGCATGTCAAAGCTCCAAAAGGCGGATTGTACCCGCCGGGCGGTTACTAAACGGCGTTAGTGGGTAACGTTGAGGACGGCCATGATGAACTTCCAAGAATGATGGATCGCATCGGCTTGGCTGTCCAGCGCTTTGGCAAAAAGTTCGGGGCGTGAGCCGGGGACGAATAGTTTGCTTCTCATGCCTTGTCGTCTCTGGTGTTGGGTTCCGTGGATCAAGCGTTTAGAGCCGCATTATCCAGTCACCCCCACGCCATGAAGATCATCGATTCTTGATCGCGTCGCCACGTCACCGCATCTTGATGCACGGCAAGCCACCAGGTTTGCATGAAGGGTGCAGGCTTGGGTTTAGAGAACGCTTGCGGCGTGAGCAAGGCCATGCACCATGTGGGCTTGGGGTCGCGCACAGACTGGTATTGAATGCCCCCCACAGAGGCCAGACGCGCTACCTGGGCCAGGGCTTGGGTAGCGCTGTAGTCGCTGGGGTTCAACCAGTCCTGCGCATTGGCGCTGAAGGGCTCTTGGCGCAAATCCACACAATGGGTATTGACGCTGGCACTGAAGGCTGTATGCGCCACGGGTTCCAGCTTTTCAAGGTCGATAGCATCCTTCAAAAACCGCCACCGCCAAAAGCCAAGTTCGGCCGCCGCGGTGCGCACGGACTCCGCACCATAAAACACACCCGGGTCGGTGATGGCCCTGAAACGCGAGCCACCGCGCAGCGGGTTGTAGCGAAATGGCGTGGCTAATAAATAATCTAAGCCTTGCGGTGTTGCAAGCTGCGCGGGCTTGCTGCCCTCCAGCAGAGCCTCCAACACGTCTTGCTCATCGTCGTTGTCCACAATTTTCATGGTGGACGCCGTGTGCTGCGCCTCCACCATGCGCCAAACGCCCCCTTTCCAGGGGCGCGC
>CANCDA010000190.1 GCA_947374705.1 Comamonadaceae bacterium
TCCACCGTTTTGATGCTGATGCCCAGGTCGTCGGCGATTTGCTTGTTCAGGCGACCGGCGACGATGCGCTCCAGCACCTGGCTTTCACGCGAGGTGAGCTTGGACAGCAGCGCGCCGCGGCTGGCGGCTTGCTGGTGGTCGGTGAAGGCTTCTTTGGCGTGCTCCAGCATGCGCTCGACCAGGCCCACGAGTTCGTCTTCCTTGAAGGGCTTCTGGATGAAATCCATGGCGCCTTTTTTCATGGTGTCTACTGCCATGGGCACGTCGCCGTGGCCGGTGATGAAGACGATGGGCAGGGGGGAGTGGTTCTCAATGAGTCGGTCTTGAAGGGCCAGGCCCGTCATGCCGCCCATGCGAATGTCCACGATCAGGCAGGCCACATCGCGCGGGTCGTAGCGGCTCAAAAACGACTCGGCTGAGTCGAAGCAGCGCACGTAGTAGCTTTTGCCTTCGAGCAGCCATTGCAGCGAATCGCGCACGGCTTCATCGTCGTCCACCACATAAACCGTGCCTTTTTTGGGAATCAAATTCATGTCTTATCCTGAAATCGTGTGAGTTTGTTGCGCGCAGGGTGGCGCGTCGTTGATGGCTTCAATCTGGGGAATCCAGAAGGTAAAACAACAGCCAGAAACTTGCCCGCCATTGTAGATGTTCTCGGTTTTCATTCGGCCCTGATGCGATTCGACGATGGAGCGGCACAGGCTCAGGCCGATGCCCAAACCTTCGGCCTTGGTGGTGTAGAAAGATTCATACAAGCGCTTCATCACTTCGGGTGAAATGCCCTTGCCGGTATCGCAGATGGAAAACTCGACGACGTGCTTGCCTTCCACCATCATGGGCTCAACCAGCAGCTCAACGCGGCGCTCTTCCGGTGGGCGATTGGCCTGGGCGATGGACTCGGCCCCGTTCTTCAGTAGGTTGATCAGGACTTGTTCAATCAGGATGGGATCGACCAGTAGCGGGGGCAGAGATGCATCGACGTGGTGTGTGAGCCGCACGTTTGAGCGACGCAACTCGATGCTGGCCAGCTCCACGGCTTCTTCCACCATGCTGGCGATGTCTGAGAGCGTGCGGTTGGGTTCGCTGCGCTTCACAAAGGCGCGAATGCGCTGGATGATGAGCCCGGCGCGCTGGGCTTGTTTGCCGGTTTTCTCCAGTGCGCCGAGCAGGTCTTCTTCTGAAATCTGCTGCGCCTTGATGCGCGAGACCATGCCGTTGCAGTAGTTGCTGATGGCGGTGAGCGGTTGGTTCAACTCATGCGCCACGCTGGAGGCCATCTCGCCCATGGTGATGAGGCGACTCGCCGTTTGTGCGCGCTCGGCTTGGGCTGCGGCCTGCTCTTGGGCCAGGCGGCGCTGGGTGATGTCGGTGGCGATCACCATCTGCGCCAGACGACCATCGACCCAAGTCAGGTAGCGGGTGCGCACCTCTAGCCACTTGTCCAATTCAGGGACAAACACTTCTGTGCTTTCGGTTTCGCTGTCGGAGATCGCCTCAGACGGCATGCCGGCCAGTGCGTCCACCGTGTCCAGACCTGCATCGTTGGGCAAGGTAAGGGCCAGGCCCAGTTTGGCTGCCTGGCTAACCAAGGTGTTGGTCTGGTCGTTAAACCAGAGTCGGTATTTTTTGTTGGCAAACAAAAGTTCATCCGTGCCGATGGGCGCGACAGACACTGACGCATCCAGCGCCTCCAGCACGGTGGTGAAGCGCTCGTAAGAGGCGGAGAGTTGCTCGCGGATGCGGTTGGGCTCGGTGATGTCGGTGATCGAGGTCATCCAACCTTTTTGCTGACCGTGCGGGTCAATGAGAGGCGAGACGTAGATGCGGGCGTCAAAACGGGTGTTGTCTTTGCGCTTGACGCGAATTTGGAAGCCACCGCGTGTGATGCGGTCATTGAGTTCATCTTTGAGTCGGCTCATGAGCAGGGCATGGTCTTCCTCAGGCCAGTAGGGGAAGGGCGCGGTTTGGCCCACCAGCTCGGCCTCGCTCCAGCCGGTCATTTGACAAAAAGCGGGGTTCACGTAGGTGATGCGCCCCTCCATGTCCAGCGTGCGCATACCGGTGGGCATGGAGTCCTCCATGGCGCGGCGAAAGTTGGTCTCGGCTTGCAGCGCTTGCTGGGTCTGCAAGCGCTTGCGGGTATGCCGCCAGTTGCCAATCAGCATCCATGCGGTCAGCGCGCTCAAGGCGCACACCAACCAAAACAGGCCGCTGCCAATCACCCCAAGCGAGGTGCTGTAGGCCTGCGCACGGATGAGTAGGCCGTTGCCTACCGGTGAGACGGGGACTTCGTATTCGATGGCTTGTCTGGCCCAGGGCAGCAACTGCGTGGCGGGATTGCGTTTGGGGATGCTGCTGCCCGCCAATACAGTGCCCTTGGCGTCGATGAGAGAGACGGCGTAGCGGGCTGAAATTTCAGGCGGAACACCAAAACGGTAGAGGTTCTCTACTGAAAATTCCGCCAGCAAAACGCCCGTGAAGTTGCCATGGACCATGACCGGGACGTGCAGTTGCAGCAAGGCATGGTTGTCCACCAAGGCACTGCGCAGAATATAGATGGGTTGCATCAATTCTTTGGACAAAGCGAATGCGCTGGCTGATTCGCTGTTGACCAATGAAGCGGTGACGTTCTTGATCAACACACTGGCTTGGGTACTGGTCTGTACCGGGTTGGCGGCACTGGCTTTAACGCGTTTGCGCTCGTCGATCCAACTCAGACCCTGAAGCTCTGGGTTTTGTGCGATCAAGCTTTGTGCTTGTCCACGAAACTGATCTAGCGGGATTTCACGGTTGGCAGTATCTTGCGCCATGCGCATCAATTGCTCTTGCCTCTCCACCAATCGCAAGCGCAAGCGTTGCTGGGTGTATTCAATGTCATGTCGAACGGCCTCTTGCTCACGCTCCATCTCTTCCAGCCGCAAATAGCCAAACGCTGCGATGATGGCGGCAAGAAAGAGAAACACCGCAATCAGCGGGGCCAACATGGCATAGCGGTCTTGGCGTACAGGGGATTGCCTGTGCCACCAGAGGCGCAAGCGTTTGACGGCGGGCAAGTGACGCAGGGTCGAATACGAGAGAGGGCCGTGAAAAAGCATAGTCATTGAGTTTAAAGCGGCAGTGTCTATTCTCAAAGATGGATCGAATGAAGGGTGAGATATGGCTTTATTTATCGCAATATGAAATCATTAGGCATGATTTGAAATAATATAAAAAATGTGAGACACTTCCGCCTGTTTTTATTTCAATAAATTGACGAGGAGACACCGATGTCAGCTGAACAAGACAAGATTTTGGGCACAACTGCGAGCGACGCAGACAGCCAGGAAACCCGTGAATGGATGGACGCGCTGGCCGCCGTCATCCAAAAAGAAGGCCCCGAGCGTGCCCACTATTTGCTGGAGCAACTGCTGGGCCATGCGCGTGAGAACAGCATTGACATGCCGTTCTCGGCCACCACCGCCTACATCAACACCATCGCCCCTGACCAGGAGGCACGCAACCCCGGCAACACCGAGATGGAAGAGCGCCTGCGCGCCTACATGCGCTGGAACGCCATGGCCATGGTGGTCAAGGCCAATCGCCATAACCCGGCAGACGGCGGCGACTTGGGCGGCCACATTGGCTCCTTCGCCTCGCTGGCCAATATGTTTGGCGCAGGCTTTAACCAGTTCTGGCATGCCGAGAGTGAAAACCACGGCGGCGATTGCATCTACATCCAGGGTCACGTGTCCCCCGGTGTCTATGCCCGCGCCTACCTGGAAGGCCGCTTGACCGAAGAGCAGTTGCTCAACTTCCGCCAAGAAGTGGATGGCAAGGGCCTGTCCAGCTACCCGCACCCCAAGCTGATGCCCGAGTTCTGGCAGTTCCCCACCGTCTCCATGGGTCTTGGCCCTTTGATGGCGATTTACCAGGCGCGCTTTTTGAAGTACCTGCACGCCCGTGGCATTGCCAATACCGAAAACCGCAAGGTCTGGGTGTTCTGCGGTGATGGCGAGATGGACGAGGTGGAGTCGCTCGGCGCTATTGGCTTGGCCGCACGTGAAAACCTGGACAACCTGATCTTCGTCATCAACTGCAATTTGCAGCGCCTGGACGGCCCGGTGCGCGGCAACGGCAAGATCATTCAAGAGTTGGAAGGTGAGTTCCGTGGTGCAGGCTGGAACGTCATCAAGCTGATCTGGGGCAGCAACTGGGATCCGCTGCTGGCACGTGACAAAGAAGGCGCGCTCAAGAAATTGATGATGGACACGCTGGACGGCGACTACCAGGCCTTCAAGGCCAACGACGGTGCCTATGTGCGCAAGCATTTCTTTGGCCGCGATCCGCGCACGCTGGAGATGGTGGCGCACATGAGCGACGCTGAAATTTGGGGGCTGCTGCGCGGCGGCCATGACCCGCAAAAGGTCTATGCCGCTTATGACAGAGCTGTCAAACACAAAGGCCAGCCCACCGTGTTGCTCATCAAGACCGTCAAAGGTTTTGGCATGGGCAAAATTGGCGAGGGCAAGAACACCGTGCACCAGACCAAGAAGCTGGGCGATGAAGACATCAAGGCCTTCCGCGACCGCTTCAACATCCCGATTCCCGACAGCCAGATCGCCGAGCTGCCGTTCTACAAACCGGCCGACGACACGCCTGAGATGAAGTACCTGCACGAGCGCCGCAAGGCACTCGGCGGCTATCTGCCGCACCGCCGCACCAAGGCCGATGAGAGCTTTACCGTGCCTGCGCTGGAGACTTTCAAAACCATCACTGACCCGACGGTCGAAGGCCG
>CANCDA010000191.1 GCA_947374705.1 Comamonadaceae bacterium
GCGCCGCGTTGTTCACGCGCTGGTCTGTCAGGGCTTGGTCGGCCTTGCGCAGTTTCAAGCTGAAAGCCATGTTCTCGCCCACGGTCATGTGCGGGTACAGGGCATAGCTCTGGAACACCATGGCGATGTCGCGGTCTTTGGAGTCCAGATCGTTGATGACTTGTGTGTCAATGTGAATCTCGCCGCCGGTGATTTCTTCCAGCCCGGCCAGCATGCGCAGCAGGGTGGACTTGCCACAGCCCGAGGGGCCGACCAGCACCACGAACTCGCCCTCAGCAATGTCGAAGCTGATGCCGTGAAGCACATCCGTTTTGCCGAATGATTTTTTGATGTCGCGAAAAGAGACTGAAGCCATATCGATATTTCCTGTGAGTCAGCGAATCAGCTCTTGACGGCGCCCGCCGTTAAACCTGAAACCATGTAGCGTTTAAAGGCGTAGTAAATTGCAGCGGGCGGCAGTGCATAAATCAGCCCGGTGGCCATGAGCAACTCCCAGGGCGAATCGTCGGCCGAGAGGAAGTTACCCAGCGCCACGGCCAGCGTCACACTGGTGTCGTTGGACAGCAGCAAGAAGGCATAGAGGTACTCGTTCCAGGCCAGCAGCAGCGAATAGGTGCCCACCGCTACCAGCGAGGGCACCATCAAGGGCAGATAGACCAAGCGGAACAGTTGCAATGGTGAAGCGCCGTCAATCCGTGCGGCTTCATCCAACTCAAACGGCAGTTTGTCGGATGCTTGCTTGAGCACCCAAATGCAGTAGGGCGAGGCGATGGTGACCATGGCCAAAATCAGTGACCACTGGCTGTTGAGCAAACCATACACGCCCATGGTTTTGTACATGGGCACGGCCAGAAACGCCGCCGGGATGAAGTAGGTGAAGAGCGCCAGGTTCATCACCGTGCGGCCTCCGCGCACCTTCAAGCGGCTGATGGCAAAAGCCGCACAGGTGGACACGCCTAGCGTGAGCACGGCCACCGCCACCGCGATGAGCACCGAGTTGCCCATTTGCGTCCAAAAATGATCGAGGTAAAAGTGTTTTTGATGGAAGACGAAGTCGAAGTTTTGTAGCGTCGGCTCTTTGGGCCAGAGTCGCCCGGAGGTGGCCGAATCTTTGCTTGAGAAAGCGAACAGAGCCAGGTGGTACACCGGGATCATGGTCCACAGAAACACCGGGATGCCGATCAACAGCAGCTTGGCTTCGGTGGTGACGGTTTTGAGGGTTATTTTTTTCATAGGGAACCTGATCGAGCGGCGCAGGGCCGCCCCAAGCGCGAGGGCCCCCTCGGGGGGCAGCGCAGCACACGAAGTGGCAAGCGTGGGGGCATCATTTTGAAAGCCGCTTCATCATGAAATAGACCAGCGGTAACACCATCGGCAAGGCGACAACAATGGAGGCCATGGCCAAGTCCACTTGATCGAGCCGCAGGTAGCGAATGCCCAAGGTGGCCAGCACATGCGTGAGGTCAGCGGGGCCGCCACCGGTGAGCAGGTACACACTGTTGAAGTCACCCAAGGTCCAGATCATGGAGAGGATGGTGGAGGTGATGTACATGGTGCGCATCGACGGCCAGGTGATGAACTTGAACTTTTGCCAACTGCTGGCGCCGTCCACTGAAGCCGCCTCGTACTGCTCGGCCGGAATGGCCAGGCGTGCAGAAATGAGAATCAGCGTCCAGAAAGGCAGCGATTTCCAGACGTGCATCAGCATGGAAAACGTCAAGGCCAGGGTGGGGTCATTCAGCCAGTTAGGGCCATCCAGCCCGGTCAGGCGGAAGATGGTTTGGTTGATCACGCCCCACTCGGGGTTGAGCATGAAGCGCACCGACAAAATGGTGGGGATGGAGGGCAAGGCCCAGGGCAGGATAAAGATCAAAGACAAGGCCTTGATCCACCAGCGGGTCTGGATGAAGAAGCCCGACAAGACCATGGCAATCATCATCTTGAAGTTGATGGCCACCACCAAAAAGATCACCGTGTTGATGGCGGTGCGGAAAAAAATCGGGTCGTCGAAGAGCTGCACATAGCTCTCGGGATGGCGCGCCAGCCACAGGCCGTAGCACACCGGGTAGAGCACAAAGACCAGAAACACCAGGATGTAGGGCACCACCAGCACGCGACCCCAAAACTCCCATTGGGTGGCGGTGCGCGCAACGGGTGCGGCGTTAGGGGCTAAGGCCATGCTGGGGTTGGACATGATGAATCTTTGGAGAATCTGGGCTTGGAATATCTCCCTCCCCCACTGGGGGAGGGTTGGGGTGGGGGCGAGCCGTTCAATCTACAACGACTTGCCCCCATCCCTGCCTTCCCCCAGCGGGGGAAGGAGCAAGACAGACGGGAATCAGCCCGCCACTTGCTTGATGCGGGCGATCATTTCGTCCACCGCCTTGTCAACTGGCACCTTCTCGTTGAGCACGCGGTTCATGGCCTTGGCCCAGACGTTTTCGTTGTTGAGCACGGTGAACTTGTAGTTCTTGGTGAACTCAAACGGCGTCGTGCCATTCATAAACTGGTTGTACACAGCCAGGCGGTGCGGGTCGGTCTTCCAGAACGGGCTTTGCTGCGCGGCCTTGGTGATGGGGAACCAACGGCCCAGCGAGCCCTCGACATAAGGTGTCAGGTTGGCGTCTTCCAGCAGGAAGGACAAGAACTTCTTGGCCGCTGGCTTGTTCTTGGCGTCCTTGAAGATCACACCGGTTTTCACGGCAGCGCGGTAGATCATCTTGCTGCCATCAGGCTTGGTGGGGAACCCGGCCGTGGCAATCTTGTTCATGTAGTTGTCCTTGGCCACCGCGCGCTGCTCGGGGGTCAGGGCGGCATTGTTCATGTCGTCCAACCACTTGGCGGCGATCGAAATGGTCGCGTTGTGCGTCATCACGGTCGTCTTGTTGTGGAAAGCAACATTGTTGTCCGGGTCTTTCCAGCTGGTGCTGGACGGTGGCGTGCAGCCCTTGGCATAGCCCGAGGTGTAGTCGGTCAGGGCGTTGATCAAGCCGGTGCGCACCGCCGGATCATCGACCAGCAGCTTGCCCGAATCATTCACCAACTTGACGTTGTAGGCGTCCATGAAGGTCAGGAACGAGTAGAACGAATCGCTCGAATCCACACCCATGGGGAAGCCCGTGCCAAAGCCACGCAGGCCCGACTTTTGACGGTAGGCGGGTTGCACCTTCTCGCACCAGAAGCTCCAATAGCCTTTCCAGTCTTTGGGGATGTCGCTGTCTTTGAAACCCGCTTCACCCAGCATGTCTTTCCAGTACTGGATGTGCATGGTCTGCTGCTTGAGCGGGAAGGCGTAGTAAGCGCGCTTTTGGCTGGCGTTGTTCAGCAAGAAAGTGGTGGACAGCGCCGCCTCTTCAAACTTGTTGTGCATGGGATTGATGACGCTGGAGATGTCCTCCAGCTTGCCGTCATAAGCCCACTTGGCCGTGACCTGGAAGTCGTAGGTGTCGGCATAGGCAATGTCGGGCGGGCTGCCCGAATCGAGCGCGGCCACGGTCTTGGGGATCATGTCCTGGATCGGGTACTGCGACAGCTCGATCTTGATGCCCTTGTTTTTTTCCTCGAATTTTTTGATCGCTACAAAGAGCGCATCGTCCTCGGCTTTGTAAAAGCCTTTAACCCACCAGACAGTGAGCTTTTCCTGCGCCGCTGCCTGGCCGTGGGCCAGCAGCGCCGCAGTCATCAGCGCGGAAGTTACGAACAGCTTGCTTTTCATCGGTGAAGTCTCCTAGGGTTGGTTATGGACGGGGATGAAACACGGGGGAATTAAAACGATTCAAGCCGCTTTGAGGCGCGAGCCGGGTTGATCCAGGCGTGGCAGTTTTTTGCGTGACACCAGCACTTGCTCCAGGTCAGCGTGCGCGCCATTGATCAGCACCAGCACGGCACGTTCGGCTTTATCGGGTTTGCCTGCAGCCACCGCATCCAACACGGCGCGGTGCAGCGGCAATGAGCTGCGTGGGCCATTTTTTTTGCGGGTGGAAATCTCGAAACTGGTGCGCAAGAGTGCGCCCAGCGCCTTGCTCATTTGCACCAGCATACGGTTGTGTGAGGCGCGCAACAGGCCTTGGTGAAAGCGCAAATCGTGCGTCACATAGTCGCCGCCTTCAAACACAGCTTTTTCCATGCCTGCGTAAGCCGCTTCAATCTCAATCAAATCTTCCGGCGTGCGGCGTGCGGCCGCAAGCTTGACGGCGGCGGGCTCCACCACCAGACGCAAATCCTGCAAGTCACGGATGAATTCGTTGGACAGACCCGCTTTGGATTGCCAAGCGATCACATCCGGATCAAACCAGTTCCACTGCTCGGACGGCATGACGCGCGTGCCCACCTTGGGGCCGGTGTGAATCAGCCCCTTGGCCACCAGCGACTTGACGGCCTCGCGCACCACGGTGCGGCTCACGCCCAACTCAGTGCACAAGACAGGCTCGGGCGGCAAAGTGGCCCCCACTGCGTAGTCCCCGGCCACAATGGCCGCGCCCAGAAAGTCCAGCGTGTTGCCGTGGACGTTTTTGATCGCGCTGGTGTTCACCGTGAGCCTCTTCTTATCTTCTTAAGCAGGAACTGGGGTCAACAAAGGCTGGCGCGCAAAATGCGCGGCCAGATTGCCAAAGGCCAGGTCGGCCATGGCGCGGCGCGTCTCCCAGGTGCCGCTGGCCATGTGCGGTGTGAGCACCACGTTGTCCATGCCGCGCAAGACCTCGGGCACGTTGGGCTCGTTCTCAAACACGTCCAGCGCGGCGCCAGC
>CANCDA010000192.1 GCA_947374705.1 Comamonadaceae bacterium
GGCGTCTCCACATAACGACGCTTGCGGATGGCCCAGCCGATGTCGTTACCCGCCAGATCGCCCATGCGGAACGGCCCCATGGCGAAGCCAAACTTCTCGACCGCACGGTCCACCTGCGCGGGTGTGCAGCCCTCCTCCAAAAGGAAGCCTGCTTGGCGACTGTACTGTTCGATCATGCGGTTGCCAATGAAGCCGTCGCACACGCCAGAGACCACGGCGGTCTTTTTGATTTTCTTGGCCACACCCATCACGGTGGCCAGCACGTCATGCGCCGTTTTGGCACCGCGCACCACTTCCAGCAGTTTCATCACATTGGCGGGGCTGAAGAAGTGCATGCCGACCACGTCTTGCGGGCGCTGGGTGAAAGCGGCGATGTGGTCCACGTTCAAGGTAGAGGTGTTGCTGGCCAGAATGGCACCGGGTTTCATCACCGCGTCGAGCTTTTTGAAGACGGCCTCTTTGACGCCCATTTCCTCAAACACAGCCTCGATCACCAGGTCGGCGTCTTTAATGTCCTCATAGCTCAGCGTGGTGCTGAGCAAAGCCATGCGCTGCTCGTATTTGTCCTGCTTGAGCTTGCCCTTCTTGAGCTGGCCTTCGTAGTTCTTGCGAATGGTGGCGATGCCGCGCTCCAGCGCTTCGGGTTTGGTCTCTAGCAGCTTGACCGGAATACCGGCGTTGAGGAAGTTCATGGCAATGCCGCCGCCCATGGTGCCTGCACCAATGACCGCTATGGATTGAATAGCGCGTTGCGCTGTGCCTGCGGGCATATCGAGGATTTTTGATGCAGCACGCTCGGCCATGAAGAGATGCCGCAGGGCGCGGCACTCGGGGGTCAGCATGAGGTTAACGAACAGTTCGCGCTCGAACACCATGCCCTCGTCAAACCGCTTCTTCGTTGCCGCTTCCACCGCTTCCACGCATTTGAGCGGCGCGGGGTAGTTCTTGGCCATGGCCTTGACGGTGTTGCGCGCGAACTGGAAGTAGGCGTCGCCCAAGGGGTGTTTGCAGGGCAAATTGCGCACCAGCGGCAAGAGGCGCACATCGGCCATCGCGCGGGCCAAGATCAACGCTTCTTCAGCCAGAGACTCAGGCGATGCGGCCAGTTTGTCAAACAGCTTTTGGCCGGGCAGCGAGGCCAAGATTTCACTCTTGACCGGCTCACCGCTGACGATCATGTTGAGCGCCGTTTCCACGCCCAGCACACGGGGCAAGCGTTGCGTGCCACCCGCACCGGGGATCAGGCCGAGTTTGACCTCGGGCAGCGCCACATTGCAGCCCGGTGCGGCGATGCGATAGTGGCAGCCCAGCGCCAGCTCCAGACCGCCGCCCATGGCCACCGAATGCACCGCTGCCACCACAGGTTTGGATGAGTTTTCAACAGCCAAAATCACGCTCAGCAAGTTGGGCTCTTGCAAGGCTTTGGGCGTGCCGAATTCTCTGAGGTCAGCCCCGCCCGAAAAAGCCTTGCCCGCCCCGGTGATGACGATGGCCTTGACCGTTGCATCCGCGTTGGCTTGGGCCAGGCCATCGGTAATGCCTTGGCGTGTGGCAAAGCCCAGGCCGTTGACCGGCGGGTTGTTCAGCGTGATGACGGCGACGTCACCGTGGACTTGGTATTGCGTGCTCATGTTGGGTTTCCTGGAAGTTTGTAGTCTTTAAGAGATTCGCGCAGCTTTGTTTTCAGCATCTTGCCGGTAGCCCCCAAGGGTATCGCATCGACAAACACCACATCGTCGGGGATTTGCCACTTGGCCGTTTTGCCCTCGTAAAACTGGAGCAATTCTTCACGGCTCATCTCTGCGCCCGGCTTCTTGACCACCACCACGATGGGGCGCTCATCCCACTTGGGGTGGGCCACGCCAATGCAGGCGGCCATGGCCACAGCGGGGTGCGCCACGGCGATGTTTTCCACCTCGATGGAGCTGATCCACTCGCCGCCGGACTTGATAACGTCTTTGCTGCGATCAGTGATCTGCATGAAGCCGTCGGCATCAATCGTGGCCACGTCGCCGGTGGGGAACCAGCCCTGGCCAAGCTCGTCTTTAATCAGCGGGTCACCGCCCTCGCCTTGGTAGTACGCACTCAAAACCCACGGCCCTTTGACCAGCAGGTCGCCGTAAGCCTTGCCATCCCAGGGCAACTCATGGCCATCAGCGTCCACGATTTTCATGTCCACACCGAAAATGGCACGGCCTTGTTTCAGGCGGATTTTCATCTGTTCATCGTTGGACATGGACAGGTGCTTGTTCTTCAAAGTGCACAGCGTGCCCAGCGGCGACATCTCGGTCATGCCCCAGGCGTGCAGCACCTCCACGCCGTAGTCGTCGTTGAAGGTGGCGATCATCGCGGGCGGGCAGGCTGAGCCGCCAATCACCGTGCGCTTGAGGGTGCTGAACTTCAAGCCCGCAGGCTTCATGTGGGTCAGCAGCATTTGCCAAATGGTGGGCACGCCTGCGGCGTAGCTGACCTTCTCGGTCTCCATCAATTCGTAGATCGACTTACCGTCCAGCGCCGGGCCGGGAAACACCAGCTTGCAGCCGGTGAGTGCAGCCGAGTAGGGAATGCCCCAAGCATTGACGTGAAACATGGGCACCACGGGCAGCACCGAGTCGCGCGCGCTAATGCACATCATGTCGGGCATCGCGGCGGCAAAGGCATGCAAGAGCGTGGAGCGGTGGCTGTACAGCGCAGCTTTGGGGTTGCCCGTTGTGCCGCTGGTGTAGCACATGCTTGACGCCGTGTTCTCATCGAACTCTGGCCAGCGGTATCGGTCAGGCTGCGCCGCCAGCAAAGCTTCGTAGCTCTGCAAGCCGGGAATGCCGGTCTCAGCGGGTAATCGGTCCGCATCGCACAGCGCGACCCAGTGCTTGACGCTGGGGCACTTGGCGTGCACCGCTTGGACAATGGGCAAAAACGTCATGTCAAAACACAGCACGCTGTCTTGCGCGTGGTTGATGATCCAGGCGATTTGATCCGGGTGAAAGCGCGGATTGAGGGTGTGCAATACCCGCCCCGAGCCGCTCACGCCGAAGTACAGCTCCAGGTGGCGGTAGCCGTTCCAGGCGATGGTGGCCACTCTGTCGCCGTGGCCCAGTTTCAAGCTGTCCAGCGCGTTGGCCACTTGGCGCGAGCGTTTTGCAACTTCGTTCCAATCAGAGCGATGAATATCGCCCTCCACCCGGCGCGAGACGATCTCGCCATCGCCATGGTGCCGATCCGCAAACTCGATCAGGTTGGAGATCAACAGGGGTTGGTTTTGCATCAGGCCAAGCATGGGAAATCCTTGTGTGTTGTACCGAACGAGAGACTACCAAACTTGCAATTTCAGACGACCTGCAATTTGCGCAAACGCCTTATCACGGCTGACCAGGGTTGCATCCAAGGCCAAGGCGTGTGCGGCGATCATCATGTCAAAGTCGCTGAGGTTAATGCCTCTGGCCTCTAGCACTGCACACCATTCGCCGTAGCAGACAGCGACGGACTCATCCCAAGGGAGGACATCCATGCGCAGCAGCACTTGGGTCAAGGCATTTCGCAAGCGAACAGGTTGGCCTTTGCGCTGCAAGCCGTACTCCAGTTCCGCGAGGGTGACGCTGGAGATCACCGCCTGCCCCACCGGCACTTCGGTCAAGCGCGCCAGCAATGCGGCGTCTCGCCCCTGCATGATGTGGCTGACCACGTTGGTGTCGAGCATGAAGCGCTGGCTCATTCCTTCCAACCCTCAAAGGGGTCACGCCGTGCATGGGTTTGGCGACGCTCAACAAGCAAGTCTTCGCCTTGGTTGTTTGTCACCACGTCGAGCAAGCCTTGCCAGTCGGTCGGTTTGCGTGACAGCACGACGTCACCTGTGAGTGGGTCGTGGCGGATGAAGACTTCGGCAACGTCAAAGCGAAACTCTAGCGGCAAGCGAACCGCCTGACTGCGACCTGTGGCGAATATTTTTGCAGTTTGGTGCATGGATGAACTCCTTTTTTGCAACGGTATATCTCATGATACATATCTGCGCCTTGAGCGTCAAGGCATTTCCCAAAAACAGCCCCATGGACATTGACTGATCTGCAGTTGCCTGACAATGGCGGCATGACTATGGTTTCCGAAATGAACACCGATCTTGACATCGGCCTGCACTGGCACAACCGCTTCGCCCAACTCGGCCCCGACTTCTTGACCGCGCTGCCGCCCCAGCCGCTGCCTGCGCCCTACTGGGTCGGGCGCAGCGCCGCCGTAGCCCGCGAGTTGGGGCTGGGCGCGGCTTGGATGGAATCTGATGAACTGCTCAACGCCCTCAGCGGCAACCGGCAGCTCACGGGCACGCAGACGCTGGCCTCGGTCTATAGCGGCCACCAGTTTGGCGTGTGGGCAGGGCAACTGGGCGATGGCCGCGCGCTACTGCTGGGCGAGACGACGGGCGGGCTGGAGGTGCAGCTCAAGGGCGCGGGGCGCACGCCCTACTCGCGCGGGGGGGATGGCCGCGCCGTGCTGCGATCTAGCATCCGCGAATTTTTGTGCAGTGAGGCCATGCACGGCTTGGGCATACCGACCTCACGCGCGCTGTGCGTAACCGGCTCAGACGCGCCCATTTACCGCGAAGAGGCCGAAACCGCAGCCGTGGTGACCCGGGTAGCCCCAAGCTTCATCCGCTTCGGTCATTTTGAGCACTTCGCCTACCGCAACCAGTTGCCACAACTCCAGCAACTGGCGGATTACGTGATTGACCGTTACTACCCTGCCTGCC